>JAJAYH010000430.1 GCA_026786325.1 Alkalinema sp. CAN_BIN05
AAATTAATCGCGCCCAAAATCGACGACGTACCCAACAGCAACACACTCAGAATCCAAATCAACTCCCCGGCCACCGGACCCATGGTGGACAGTGGTGGATAGGAGGTCCAACCCGCCGAAGCCGGACCGACAAAAAAGCTACTCATCAACAGCAATCCAGACGGCGGCAACATCCAAAATGCCACCGCATTTAACCGAGGAAAGGCCATATCCCGCGCCCCGATCATCAATGGCACCAAATAATTAATAAATCCTGCTGTCGAAGGCACAATCCATAAAAAGATCATCACTGTGCCATGCAGCGTAAACAAACTGTTATATAGCTCAGGACTAACAAAATCCGATGCCGGAGTTGCCAGTTCAGTCCGCACCGCCGCCGCTAATGCACCACCAATCAAATAAAAGAAGAATGATGTGACCAAATACTGAATCCCAATCACCTTATGATCGTGACTAAAACCAAAGTACTTTCGCCATTCGGGTTTAGGCCGATCGCCCCCAGGAGTCGTATCATTTGAAATTTGAGTCAAGGTTGTCATACTAAAACCATCAATAAATAAAAACAATCAAACTAATTCAGTAATTCTCAAGTCCTAACTCTGCTGCTGTGCCTGAATTGCTTGCAAATGTTCCACCGTCACCCCCAATTTTTTGGCATAGGGTGCGAGGTATTCGGTATCACTCAAAAGCTCAGGATAAAGCGCCACCGTCGAAACCGGGTTTTGTGCATCTGCATTATGGTTTTGTTCTTTCATCGCCACTGCTTGTTCACTGAGCCACGTATTATAGTCCCGCTCCGATTGCACAATCACCTGCGATCGCATCACCCCGTGGTATGCCCCACACAGTTCTGCACAAATCAATGGATACGTGCCTTCAAGCGTTGGACTAATGCGAATGGGAATCGTCCGACCGGGAACGGCATCTTGTTTAATCCGAAACTCTGGAACCCAGAACGCATGAATCACATCCATCGCCGTAATATTCAGCAGCGCAGCGCGGCCAACGGGCAAATGAAGCTCCCCAGACGTAACTTCCGTCCCGACATAGTTAAACAACCAAGCAAACTGCAATCCCGTCACATTCACCGCCACAGCACTGTCATCAACGGCCAACGGCACAACCATTCCCGGCATTTCACCGTTCATAATGGCGGCTTCTTGAATGCCACTGAGGAGCATTTTCTGCTTTTTATTAGAAATCTCTTGATGAACGCCTTGATGAGAACTGTGGTCCATCGGATTTAATCCACCGATTTGCTCATAGATATCAAAACTATAGAGCGACAACGCCAAAACAATCACCGATGGAATCGCCGTCCAGACAATTTCGAGGGGAATATTCCCATGGACGGACTTCGCATCGGTGTCATCACCTTCTTGGCGCTGATAGCGAAAGGCTATAAACAAAATAGCACCCTGTACTAGAATGAAAATCCCAGTACTAATCACCATCATGACATTAAATAAATCGTCAATCAGAACCGCTTCTTTTGATGCTGCGATCGGTAGTAAATGATGGTTATAGCCATACCACAAACTAACTAGCGTTAGCCCAATCCCAAATAATAACGTAATAATTTGACTTGGAACATTCACTGCACATACTCCTTAACAGATTGAGAGAATTCTCAGCGCAGCTCAACAGTTATACAAATTTTTGCTAAAACCACACATCTCTAAACCCTAGTTCAGTTCTCTAATGTTGAGCCTCAAAACTAGAGAAACTTATGATTTTCTTCAGGATCACTGAAATATAATTGCAATTTGTAACGAGTTTTAGGACAGAACTTGAAGATTCTCTAAACATCTACTGTATTTTAACAATTCATCGTTCACAGTACTAGTAGAGATCAATTTTACGAGATTAATTTTCATGACTTAAAAGTTTTAGAAATTTATTGACTCTATTGACTCGACACATTTAACAACATGACACTTTTATTAACAAACTGGATGGCAGAAATGACATCTAACATGACAAATATGACTTCGACGAGTGCGAATCCAGCCTTCGATCGTGATTCAGTCTTACAGCGACGCATGACCCAAGGTATTTTTGGCCTAGCGATCGCAGTCCTGGGGCTAATGGCGCTGGGGAGTGCGACTCGGGTGATGAATGCGGGCTTATCCTGTCCAGACTGGCCCCTGTGTTATGGGCAGGTCTTGCCGAGGGATCAAATGAATCTTCAGGTATTTCTGGAGTGGTTTCATCGGCTGGTGGCGACGACTATTGGTCTGGTGACTCTAGGCTTTTTTGTTACGAGTCTTTGGCAAAGACGACAGCTTTCAGCCGGGTTTCCCCAAGCGATCGGGTTTGCCGTTTTGGTGGTGTTGATGCAGGGCGTTTTGGGCGGTTTGACGGTTACTCAGCTTTTACGATTTGATATTGTGACGGCACATTTGGGAACGGGATTGTTCTTTTTTATGACGCTTTTGACGATCGCTATTTCCTTTTTCCCATTTGATACTTCTAGTATTACAACTTCTAATATTACGAGTTCTAACAATTATGATCTTCCAACCTATCTATGGAAGCTGGGTTTAGTGTCAGTTATTTGTATTTATGGTCAGAGCTTAATAGGCGGAGTTGTGGCATCGCGTTGGGCATTGCATCAATGTTTCGGCCAACAGCAACTTTGTACGGTGATGAATAGCCATCTTTTGGGCGTGATCCCCGCAACATTGTCTGCGATCGTAGTGATTACTGCTGCCCTGCGAACCAAAACATTACCCAACATTTTGCGTTACCTTGTTTATGGAACAGGATTATGTTTAGCGCTTCAACTTTTACTCGGATACGTTACATTTCGACTTCATTTACAAGTTGAAATACTAACGATTATGCATCAATGCGTAGGTGCGATATTGCTTGGGACGGTAGTCTCTTTCACAGCAACAACTTATCGGATGACGGCCTATCGCACGACAATTTCTCGGATGACTCATGTGTGATCCCGACTAACTATTCATTTACTAAAAATCACACTGAAAATTATCATGATGAACCTTTCTAAACCCATCATTCTTTCTGAAACCACTAGCCTTTCTGACGATCGGCTTAATAAAAGTGTGCGCGATGTTGTCACCAGCTACTATCAACTCACCAAACCGCGAATCATATTGCTCCTGCTAATCACTACAGCCGGGGGAATGTGGATTGCTGCCGATGGTCAGGTTGATCCCCAATTGGCCTTCGTGACGTTATTTAGCGGCGCTTGTGCATCGGGCGCGGCCAATACTATGAATTGTTTGTACGATCGTGACATTGATGCAATTATGATCCGCACCAGTAAACGGCCCTTACCGTCTGGCCGAGTCAGTCCTCGGGATGCCATGATTTTTGCGGCTACTTTAACGATTCTTTCGTTCACACTTTTGACTTACTTTGCCAATCTCTTAAGTGCGATGTTGGCGATGTCGGGCATTGTATTCTACGTATTGGTCTACACCCATTGGCTCAAACGTCACAGTACTCAGAACATCATTATTGGTGGTGCGGCGGGCGCTATTCCGCCATTGGTCGGCTGGGCTGCGGTCACGGGAAGTTTGAGTCTTCCGGCTTGGATTCTATTTGCGATTATCTTTTTGTGGACACCGCCACATTTTTGGGCTTTGGCTATTATGATTCGCGATGATTATGAATCGGTCAAGGTGCCCATGTTGCCTGTTGTCTTTGGGAATAAAGTCACTAGTCAAGAGATTCTCTATTACACCTTGGTTTTGATTCCGGCGACGTTAGTTCTGGTTTATCCCTTAGGTGTGATGGGCGTGCTGTACGGCACGATCGCACTTATTTTAGGTATTGTATTTGTGAAAAAATCCTGGGATTTAATCAAACAACCCGAAGACTACCAAACGGCCCGATCGTTGTTTAAGTACTCAATTGTTTACATGATGCTGTTGTGTGCGGCTATGATGGTAGATAGTCTGCCAGTCTTCAATGAATTTAATGCTCAGTTTTCAGCTTGGATTACATCTGGACTTTCAGCCTAATCATTTAATCAATCATTTGTGAGTCATGAGTATTGCAATTGACAATCGACATAATGAAATTCATTCCAAAACTAGTGACAATGGTGTGAATTCAAATGAAATCGCGATCGTTATCCAAAATCTACAAAAGCGATACGGTACGATTGACGCGGTAAAAAATGTGTCGCTGGAGGTTAGGTCGGGCGAAATCTTCGGATTACTCGGACCCAATGGTACCGGGAAAACCACGACATTACGATGCCTTTGCACCTTGGTTCAACCCGATCAAGGATTGCTGGAAGTCTGTGGTATTTCAGTGACTCAAAATCCCGGTGCCGTCCGTCAACGTCTGGGATATGTTGCCCAAGAAGTGGCGCTGGATAAAATGATGACGGGGCGTGAACTATTGGAAATGCACGGCGATTTATATCATTTGTCTAAAGCCCAACAGACCGATCGGATTGAGTTTGTACTGACCACTTTAGATCTGTTAGACTACGCCGATCGATTGATTGGCACGTATTCTGGTGGATTAAAAAAGCGTCTTGATCTCGCGGCTGGATTACTCCATAATCCACAAATTCTAGTTCTTGATGAACCCACTGCCGGACTTGATGTTGAAAGTCGTCAAATCATGTGGACCTTAATTCGGCAATTGCAACAATCCGGCACCACAATTTTAATTACCAGTCATTATCTCGAAGAAATTGATGCCCTGGCCGATCGGGTCGCTATTCTCGATCGCGGGACAGTGATTGCATCGGGCAGTCCGCAGGATCTTAAAAAATCCATTGGCGGCGATCGGGTCACACTACGGATTCGGGAATTTACACCGTTATCTGAAGCCAGTCAAGTCCGGGAACAGTTGCTGAAACTTGATGTGGTTAAATCGGTTACGCTGAATGAATTTCAAGGGAACTCATTGAATCTCGTGGTTGAGGCGCAGTCTGATGTCTTGGCTCAAACAGAATCTAACTTGAATGCGCTAAATTTGCCCCTTTTTGGAATTTCCCGATCGCAGCCTAGTTTAGAAGATGTTTATTTGGCTGTAACGGGGAAATGTGTCAGCGAATCTTTAAACTAGTAGGGCTGTCCCTGTGCTGAGGAATGCTTTATCACCAAACTAGACCTTTAAGGAGTTCAAACGAATTATGACTCAATCTACACGCACTTCCCAATTAGCCGACTCAGCCCAATTTGATTATCCAGATCTAAATCTATCTATTAAAATCTCCCACTTCATTCAAGAAACGCGTGCCCTGACGAAACGTTTATTTATTCAACTCATTCGTCGTCCTTCCACTTTAATAGCCGGATTGGTGCAGCCTTTGATGTGGTTGGTGTTGTTTGGAGCGTTGTTTCAGAATGCACCCGATGGCTTTATGGGCACATCTGGCCAATATCAAAAATTTCTAGGCGCTGGAGTAATTGTATTCACGGCATTTGGTGGCGCATTGAATGCGGGGTTGCCTGTCATGTTTGATCGGGAATTTGGCTTTTTAAATCGGCTTTTAATGGCTCCATTAGTGTCCCGATCGTCCATTGTCGTTGCGTCCGCTATTTTTATTATGTCGCTGAGTTTGCTTCAAAGTATTGTGATTATAAGTACTATTGCAATCTTAGGTGCAGGATTGCCGAATGGATTGGGAATTTTGTTAATCATGGCCATTGTGATGGTCCTAGTACTCGCTGTTACTTCATTGTCATTAGCATTGGCGTTTAGTTTAAAAGGGCATGTGGAATTAATTGCGGTTATTTTGGTGACAAATCTACCGTTACTCTTTGCCAGCACCGCCCTCGCACCCCTTAGTTTTATGCCCACTTGGCTCCAATGGATTGCGCTGCTGAACCCGTTGAGCTATGCCATTGAACCCATTCGCTATATCTATCAACATCCAGATTGGAGTCTGAATGCGATCGCTATTGTGGCTCCTTGGGGTTCGGTGTCACTGATTGGGTGTTTGGGATTGCTCAGTGGATTTGCTGCCGTTAGTTTGTACTCGATTCAACCGTTGTTAAAACGATCGCTCGGTTAAATTATTCAGGTATTTATTTAACCAATAGGTAATCATTTGACCAATGCCATAAATTTCACTGATAACTAAATTCTGATAATTAGAAGAATGTTAGACTAAAATTAAGACTATGCGGGTTCACAGCGGTTCGTCTGAGGAATAACTGGTTTCGCTGAGTTCTTTTCCACGATTATTACTTTGAGGAGTGTTTCTCATGTCTATATTCTCTCTCTCAAAATTCTTCTCTACGGCGTTATTGGGCATTGTTTTACTCCCCCTCATACAAGCCCCTGCGATCGCTGGTGAGCCAGCCCAAGCTCCCATTTTGCCCCTTGGCGACCTGCGACCTGAAGCTAGTACGGATCCGTTTTCGACGCGGGGCGACAATAGTAGTGCGATTATGGGCTTGATTCACCGGGCGATGCGGGGCGATGCAAACGTCGATCGGGCCGCTGAAGCTGAATCCCAACGGGAAAATATTAATGATGCCGCTTCGGACTTCTTTGCCAAACGCAATCAACTTCTAAAGCTAAAATCTGCGGCTCTTCCTGGTTCTATTCTCATTCCTAGCGTGATTGCTCCGCTCACAGCACCACCATCGGGAACTGCCGTGATCCTTCGTGGTACTTCGGCTCCGATCGCTCCGACGATCGTTTCGCCTACTGTTGTCCCGGTTTCGCGTTAGTCAGCTTCGTGACAATTTTGCCATCTTCTAGATCTGTGACCCGATCGGCCACATCTAAAATACGTGGATCATGGGTGACAATTAGTACGGTTCGACCATTGGTTTTTGCTAAATTTCTCAGGAGTTCAATAATCGCATGACCGTTCTGGGAGTCGAGGGCAGCAGTGGGTTCGTCGGCCATAATAAGTTGCGGATTTCCGGCTAGGGCACGGGCAATCGCGACCCGTTGCTTTTGTCCGCCGGATAAGTCTTGGGGACGATGGTTGCAGCGATCGGCCAGTCCCACTTGATCCAAGAGTTCGAT
>JAJAYH010000431.1 GCA_026786325.1 Alkalinema sp. CAN_BIN05
CTGATCGCAGGCAAGTTTAAGGACAAGCATCATGCGATCGGTTCGGCGGTGTTGGCGTTGATGGTGTTGGGAACTGTTGGCGGGATGGCGGTGACGTATATCAACAATGGCAAGCTGTTTGTCGGGTCGCATTTGTTTGTGGGATTGGGCATGGCCAGTTTGATTGCGGTGTCAGCTTCGTTGACTCCTTTGATGCAGAAGGGGGTTGAGTGGGCCAGGGTTTCGCATATTGCGCTTAATAGTGCGATCGTGGGTCTTTTTGCATGGCAAGCGGTGACGGGGTTGGACATTGTTCAACGCATCATTGGCCGCATGAGTACTTAAGTTCTTTGTAAGATTTAAGTAGTTTGAAAGCATTTTTGGAGAAATCTGAAAATGCTTTTTTGTGGAAGTGATAGATTGGGTATAAACGGTGCTGCTCATTTGGGAGGACGATCGCGATGTCAGTTGCAATACGGGAGTCTCCAAGTCAAGGGCAACTTGCAAAAGGGGATTTTAGAACGGTTCAACATAATAGAACTTGGGCGCAATTTAAATATCTTCAACAGGGGTTTGAAAATGCGCGAGGGGTGCGGCTTTTTTATTACAAGGGAACGATCGAAATTCTTATGCCTGGAACGCCCCACGAACTCTTCAAAAGTGTGATCGGCTTTCTAATTGAAATGTTTTTATTCCATCATGAGATCGAGTTTAAACCCACAGGTTCGGCCACCCAAGAGATTGAAGGGATTGTTTCGGCAGAGGCTGATGAATCTTATGAAATCCAAGGGTTTAAGCTCTCGATTGAAGTTGATTTTACCAATAGTTCTCGATCGAAGTTAGAGCGTTATGCGGTTTTAGCGGTGGATGAAGTCTGGGTTTGGGAGGATGGGGTGTTGGAGGTCTATTGGCTTCAAGCGGATGGTTATGTCAAAGCTGAGCGGAGTCAAATTCCGGCGTTGGCTACGATCGATCTTGCCCTCTTGTCGGAATGCATTCTAATTGGCGAAATCTCACGAATTCAAGCAGGAAAAAGGCTTTTAAGGGATTCTTAGGCTTCGATCGTAGACATAACAGACCAGATCCGTCCAAGTGCGTTATTTTTAAGCTGTTCTTATCAAATAGGAAAGCCGCATGTTCCCGATCGGTGACGATAATCCGACCCGCCGCACGTCTTACGTGACCTATGGGCTGATTGCTATCTATATTTTAGTATTTTTCTATCAAATAAAGTTACAGAACCAAGCTGTCGTGACTGGAAGCGGGGAGGTTCTGGGGACGGCGATGGATTACTTTTTGCGGGATTGGGCGGTTGTGCCGAGGCAGTTGACAGCAACGATCGTCGGTGCGCCGATTCCCCATTTAAGAGGTGTATTGAGTGAACCGCCTGAGTTTCTCACACTGGTCACGTCGCAGTTTTTGCATGGCGGTTTGACCCATTTGATTGGGAATATGCTGTTTTTGTGGATCTTTGGTAACAATGTTGAAGATAAGCTGGGCCGCGTTAAATTTTTGATTTTTTATCTGATGGTTGGAGTACTGTCGGGGCTTACTCAGTGGATGTTTTCGGCGCAGTCGATGATTCCTAGTTTGGGGGCCAGTGGGGCGATCGCGGGCGTGATGGGAGCTTATATTTTGCGTTTCCCAAAGGTCTCGGTGAATACCTTTATTCCACCGTTTTTTATTCTACCGATTCCAGCCTTTGCATACCTAGGCATTTGGTTTATCCAACAGGCGCTTTCCAGCATCGCGCAACCCATGGGAGGCCAAGGTGGTGTGGCGTATTGGGCGCATAGTGGTGGGTTTGTGTTTGGGGCGGTGCTGGGCGTGATGTTTGGGGTGTTGAAACGGGACGAATTGGAGCCTGAAGTCTAGGATTCATGAGAACCGATTCAAGAGAACAAGTTAACAGTCTGTTACGATTTTGGGCTTTGGGCGATCGAATGCTTGATTTTCGGACTCCTCGCCTCGGATAATGTGAACTAATACTTGCTGTTTTTGGGAGAAGCGCGTCAGGTTGTAGCCGATCGCACTTTCTTCCAGGTTTCATACTTTTAGGAGTCTTCCATGGGCGCGCTGATCAACATTTTTAAACGTTTATTTGGTGGAATTTTTGGCTTCATCGGCGGATTATTCGGCGGGAAGAAGGGAAAAGATGGCTTCTTTATGGAAGCAGATTCTTCGATGATGGAAGAATTACCTGCTGCGACTGCGATCGTGGCTGAGGCAGCGGCTCCGGTTGCGGCTAAGGCTGAAAAGGTTAAAAAGGATAAGTCTGCTGTGAAAGCGGTTCCTGCTAAAGTCCCTGCTAAGGCTGCTAAGGCGATGACAACTGAAGAGTTGATTGTGGCAGCCGTCCAGGGTAAGTCTGTGGGTTCTGAGTCGGCAGCATCGGTTGGAACGGCTGGGTTTGCGACGCAGTATCTGGTGCCGACCTTAACGAGTGGTCGTCGTAGTCCCGGTCCTAGCATGAAGATGTTCAAGTCTATGGCGAAGGAAATCCGAGGATAGTTATTTAGGATTTTGAACAAAAGTAGGATTTTGAATAAAAGAGGGACGGTTGCTGAAGGGCGATCGTCCTTCTTTTTTGTTAAGACGGAGGCATTTTGTCGGACTGGCTTCTGCGATATATGTGAGATACAATCGTAAGCCCGTGTTAGTGAGTGGATTTTGTATGAGCGCAGTAACTGAACTTAAAACCCAGATTCAA
>JAJAYH010000432.1 GCA_026786325.1 Alkalinema sp. CAN_BIN05
CATCCGTCGTACTTGCAACATGGGCGACGATCGGGGTCGGACACATGCCCAAATCCCACACATCAAGTCCCGCCGATGTCAGCCCACTCGACAGCGCTGTCGCCAGCATGTCACTAGAATTCCGAGAATCACGGCCCAAAACAACAGGCGCATGATCTCCAGACACTTCCCGCAGCACCTGCCCCGCCCAATAGCCAACCCTCATCGCCAACGCCGCCGTCAACAAATCACCCGCCTTTCCGCGAATGCCATCAGTCCCAAACAGTGCGCCATCGGGCAATTCAATCTGCCCCCAATGCGAAGTCGCCTGTGATTTATTCATAATTAAGTTCTGTTTAAAGTCCCACTGTAGTCAAAATTTTCTCAAAGTCCACCCAAGACAATCCACGATCGATATAACGGGGAGAAT
Organism: Alkalinema sp. CAN_BIN05; assembly: GCA_026786325.1. GTDB lineage: Bacteria > Cyanobacteriota > Cyanobacteriia > Leptolyngbyales > Leptolyngbyaceae > JAAFJU01. Next base: position 410 of record JAJAYH010000432.1, read on the forward strand.
TAGGATTGTATGGACCTTCGAGCCGATCGATCAGCTTAATTTCCGCATTCCCTGGAATCATCGGCACCTCAGGATCAAAGGCCGTGGGACACATCAAAGAACTTGAAAACCCTTTAAAAATAGCGATTTGATCGGGTTCTCCCTGAACCTCGATCGTCACTAACAGTACCTCGCGTGGATATTGTACGGTGTACTCTTCTAGCCGGAGACCTACTGCAACCATGATGTTTTCATCCCTGAAGATCACAACGCCAATCAGACTTATCGATTATTATTCGGCCCAAAGCCCCAGCCCAAAGTATTAGCCTAAAGCCGATCGTTTGCGCTTATTAAATCTGACCAACAAAAAGTAGGCCAAGTAAATAGCATAAACCCCAAGCCCGACCATCCCAACGCCACCCAGAAACCAAGCCGTCGTCGTCGGATGGAACATTTCCTTAAACCCGAAGGGCGGCTGCATCCACAAATAACAGAGCGGCTCACTACTTGGGTTCAACACGGTCACGCTGGGTAAAAACGCACATCGCAATACCGGAAGCTGAGCGATCGCCCCAACCAGACAATAGGCACTCACGGCCCAGCGCCAGCTCAACAGACTAAATTTAAGTGGATTATTGGCTTGCTCTTCTAGGGATTCATTAATATCCACCCAGAACCAAAGCGCGATCACAATTAGTAACCGTGCCAGCCAGCCCGTCACAAATCCAACGGGCATCGCGGCAATCAACAAATAAGCGCTAATTGCCAATAAGCTAGATACCCGCCAATAAATCACCATCAACGCGGCAATCGGTTCATTTTGCTTGATGAATGCACTTACTAAAAGCCCTAACGGAACCAAAACGGTCAGCAGGACTGCCAGCCTGTAATCAGTCCAGACTAGTGAAGAAATCCAGGGTGCCATGGTGAGAGCTATACATATAAACGGCTTGTAACATAACATTGTTAAGCAGTACTGACACAGCTTTCAACCGATCGCAACACTCCGACACAATTAGCCAATTCGATCGCAATACCGTCAGAAATAAAATACATGAAAAAACAAAACACACCCAAAACTCATCATCGATTTAACGATGTAGCTTCGGGTGTATTCACTAATTGGGATTGCCCTAAATCAGACAAAACGGAGAAGTCAGGCAAAAACGGGGACTAGCTTTCGTAGACTCGGCACTCAACAGCATCTGGATTGGTGTCACAGTACACATTGAATTCAGTCCCTGTTTCGTTTTCACGTTGGTGAGACGCTTCGGCTTGCAGTTCTTCAACGGCATCCCAAGCTGCTGCACATTTCGGTGAGGTCGCACCATCAATGCCGCAGGTCTCGCGAGCATTCTCACGTTCCGCTTCAATCTTCTTTTCTAGTTGCTCATTCTTGCTCATAGCAGTTATTTCCTTCACTCTTCTAAAGACTGTATTGTCGGGTGTCGGCTCTTGACGACTCTCTTAGTGTACCCCGCCTTCTCTAAATCCGTAGATCGAGGAAACCCCTCTAACGATCGGTAGGGCAATCCCTTACACTAAGTACTGACTAGCTTCGATGGATGGATGACGATATGTTGGGCGATTTGGGTCCAAAGTTTTCCTTTGATATTGCTGGGGCTTTCTGCCTCACTAAAGTCGGTTCTGGTCAGGGATCTTGGCTGATAACTAGCCGCTATCTATGGTGCGATCTCAAGTCGAGCTGATCATATGTTTAACTACGATCCCTAACTATAGTTGCTATTATTTCCCGTCCTAATATGTGAACGATCGCGTTAAAATTCTTAAGACCTTCTTAAACTCTTTCTTAAACTCCTTTATCACTGATCCTGTTGGATCTCTTGATGCGAATTCTTCAAGCAATTCTTCAAAACATGGTGATAGCTCTGTAAAACATAGTAATTGTCCCGCTTCCCTGTTCCCGCCCCTCTTTTTTGGATCCCACGCGTTATGGACTCTGTGACTATCTCTTCTAAATGGGTCAGCAGCCTCTCCAATAAAGTCTCCCTAGAGGCGGCACTTGAGGACGTTGTTGATCAAGCCTGCGCACAGTTAGAAGCCTCGGCAACCCTAGGTTTCATTTATGTGTCATCCGCCTTCACCAGCGAATACTCGCGCTTGATGCCATTGCTGACTGAGTTGTTGCCGAATGTTCCATTAATCGGCTGTAGTGGCGGTGGGATTATTGGCACCCAAGCCGATCGGAATATTCAAGAGGCCGAAGATGAGGTGGCCATTAGTCTGGTGTTGGCCTATCTGCCGGATGTGACGGTTCAGCCCTTTCATGTCGATACCGATCGGTTGCCGGATCTCGATGGGTCGCCCGGAGCTTGGTCCCGGTTAATTGGCGCGGATCCAGCTCAGTCGCCTTGTTTTGTCTTGCTATCGGATCCCTTTTCCCGAGGCATCAAAGACTTTTTAGCAGGTCTCGACTATGCCTATCCCGGCACCCCAAAAATCGGCGGCGTGGCTAGTTCTGGCATTGTGAACGGATCGGTTGGGTTATTTTGTCACAAGCGCATGTATCGCGAAGGTACCGTGGGGTTTGCGTTGAGCGGCAACTTAGAAATGGAAACAATCGTGGCTCAAGGCTGTCGTCCGATCGGCAGTGCCTTCCGAGTGACGGAAAGTGAGCGCAATATTGTGATTAAAATGTCACCGGAAGAAGAATTTAGCAGTCGTCTGAGTCCTTTGGAACAGCTTCAAAACTTGGTGCAATCGCTGGATGAAGACGATAAGCTCCTGGCTCAGACTTCGCTGTTTGTCGGCGTGGCTCAGACGGAATTTAAGATGTCGCTGGGGGCTGGGGATTTTTTGGTGCGAAATCTGATGGGCTATGACCCGAAGGAAGGCGCATTGGCTATTGGCGATCGGATTCGTCCGGGGCAGCGACTTCAGTTTCATTTGCGAGATGCGGCGACATCGGAAGAAGATTTACGATCGTTGCTCAAGCAGCATCAAGATGGTTTGTCTGATAAACCGGAACCGATCGGGGCGTTGATGTTTGCTTGTTTGGGGCGTGGGGAGTCGTTGTATGAAGAGAAAAATTTTGATTCCCAGTTGTTTACTGAAGCGTTGGGGATGATGCCGATCGCTGGTTTTTTCTGCAATGGTGAAATCGGGCC
>JAJAYH010000433.1 GCA_026786325.1 Alkalinema sp. CAN_BIN05
CCGAACCTGCGTCCGTGAGCGACTATCGTCTTCAGGTGAATACAAGGGCGGGCAACCCCGTCAGCGGTATTGCTTGGGGTGAACTCAAGGTTCGGCCTAGTGCGCTCACGGGCTACGAACTTATGCCGAACCAGAAGACCAGTACGGTCGAGATCAATGCTCAAGGATTCCGAGCAAATCAAACCATTCCTCTAGCCAAACCCGCGAATGAAGTCCGTGTTCTACTAGTTGGTGGTTCGACGGCCTTTGGTACCCTAACGCCTGACAACGGAGCCACAATAGCGTCGTTACTTGAAACCCAGCTCAATCAACAAGTCAAAGATCAACAGGCCAACGCCAAAAATTTCCGTCCCGACGTTCTTCCTTACTTCGCCGACGAAATGGAAAAAGCCATGAAACTTCCCTCAAAAATACGCGAAGGGCAATATCGGGTCATCAATGCAGCAGTACCGGGTTATCTGACTAGCAATGTTCAAAGCCAACTTTTCAACCAGCTTCTGGACTATCAACCGGACGTGCTGGTGCTGATTGATGGATACAGTGATTTGTTGGCTCCAAGCGATCGTCCGGCGGCCACCTTATCGTCTGTTGATAATTTATTAAGCGATGCCAATGGTCATTTTCTCAGCAGCCTCGGCAACAATTTCAACAGCTTGCTGAATCAACTCTACTTGCTTAAAGCTTGGAATGCTTGGATTATCAAGCCGAATCCAAAAAGTGAACTGTTGGCCGATGTCTCTAATGACACAGGAATCTTAACCGATCGTCTCAGCACGGATCCGGCTGAAATTCAAAAACGGATCGATCGGCGGACTCGTGCTTTAGTTGGCATCGAAAAACTCACCTCCCTTCGCAAAATCCCCTTCATCGTCGGCATCCAACCTGAAGTCAGCCAGCTCAAATCACCTTCTAGCGATGATGCCAAAATCCTAAGCGATCTCGACAAACGCTATCCCAAACTCATTCAAGAACAATATGCCAAACTCGTTCAGTCTCAAAAGACTGTCAACGGCATCACCTCGTTATCATTTCAAGATGCGATCGATAAAGCGTCAAATTCTGATAAAGCGTCAAACAGTAATGGCGATAGTCGTCTCTTTTACGATGCCATTCACCCTAGGAGTTCCCTAATCAAAACGATCGCCACCACAATTCAAACCACGATCGGACCTAAGCTCCAAATCCAGCCCAAACCATTTAGTGGCGGAACTCCATAATTTAGTTGCTTGCTGTGTAGAGCCTGAATCGGTGTGAATCCTAAATCGGGGTTCTGGATGACCGTGTTACAAATCGCGGTAGGATAGCTAAGAAGAACCTATGATAATTTTGCTCGCGACTGACCTATGAAGCGTATTCTGTCTCGCCTGATGGCGATCGTTTTGGTAATCTTGATTGGCGTGACGGGTGCATCTAGCGCCGCGATGGCTGATAGTCTTTCCGGGGACTATCCTGTCGATGCCTTGGCTTTGGTGGAACTGCTACGGCAGACCGTGGACGTGGCTCCTGATGCTACCGATCGAATAGCCCTCCAGAATGAGTCCAAGAAGAAAATTAATGAATTTGCTTCACGCTACCGTCGGGGCAGCGTCATGAAGCTCAACTCATACACCACCATGCGGACCGCCATCAATTCTTTGGCAGGCCACTATACCAACTATCCGAACCGTCCCGTTCCTGAAAAGATGAAAAAACGGTTAATGGCTGAATTCCGTCAAGTCGAAACAGCACTGAAGCGTGGTGCTTAAGTTGAATTGACTGTTAAGTTGAGTTGAAAAAGCTGCTGATTAGCAAAACGGCAGTGCCAAATAATTAGAATTTTTGAGAGCGATGAAATCTACATGATTTTGTCGCTCTAATTTTTACTTTGTGTTCAAGTTTTTTGAATTTGGAGATTGAAGCTCATTCCTATCTTTCGATCGCTCTACTTTCATAAACAGCTAAAACTTAACAATCGGACTCTGGGTAAGTTCTATTAAGGATGTACTAGGATTTGATTTGATTTTAGTCATAGTTAATCAAGAAAAAAGAAGTCATATCGTATATGGAATATGACTTCTTTTTATAAAAATTCTTTCAAAAAGATAGAAATCACTAGCGAACGCTACCATAGATGATTTTTTACTATTTGTGCCATCAAAATTAATGGTAGAAAGAACTAGACAGATATTTTAAATTAGTAAATTAAAAATAAAATGCCATTTTGGCAGACGATTAATCTCGATACAGATATGATTTTTTCATGTATTACATTTGTCTATAGGAGATTAGGTATGAAAATTTTCATAGTCTTTTCCCTGGCAGTTATGGGTGTTGCGTTGTGTCTTCTAATTGCGAAACGGATTATGGCCCGATCGCGCAGAATATCACCTATATTCAGCCAGGGATTAGGACGCTATGCTTCTCATTTCGGAGTCATGATGACGATCATGACTATTGTGATCACTGCCGGAAGTTTTGCATCAGCGCAACTTTCGGCCCCCTCTTCACCGCTAGATTCACTGAAAAAGATCCCAGTTCCAGAGCCAGATAATTTACTAGATTTTGTTCAAAACAGAAGTAAGGCAATCCAACTAGGAAAATCACTCTTTTGGGATATGCAAGTGGGGAGCGATGGGTTTCAATCCTGTGCCAGTTGCCACTTTCATGCGGGTTCTGACAACCGATCGCTGAATCAAATGAATCCCGGCTTAAACGCGGGTGATATTAGTTTTCAGATTGGTGGCAAGCCGAATTATCAGCTTCAACCGGGCGACTATCCTTTCCATAAGTTGTTGGATATCAATAATCGCAACTCCAGCGTGACTTCCGATGCCAATGATGTCACCTCTTCCCAAGGGGTATTCAATGGTAAGTTTAATGGATTGGATGCCAATGGCGTTGACAAGGTGACTTACAATACACCGCCAGACCCAAATGGCTTCAGCATTGGCAACCTCAATGTCCGACAATCTCCGGGTCGAAATAATCCATCCATAGTCAATGCGGTCTTTAACTATCGCAATTTTTGGGATGGTCGGGCACAGCATTTTTTTAATGGACGTAATCCCTTTGGCGATCGCGATCCCAATGCCCTAGTTGCGAAAGCGACCTCTCCCACCACAGTGGCAGGTGTGAAGATTAGCTTAAACAATGCGGCACTAGCATCGCAAGCCGTAGGACCGGTTCTCAACTTCTTTGAGATGTCCGGGGCTGGACGGACCTTCCCTGATTTGGGTGCTAAGTTTGCCTTCAACTCGATGAAATTAGGTCGAAAACTGAATCTCGTGGTTCCCTTAGGAAAACAATTAGTGGCGAGTGACGACAGCGTGCTCGGTCCCGTGAGTCGCTTTCCTAATCGAGGACTCAATCAGAATTATGTTCCGATGATTCGGGCTGCCTTTAAGCCGGAATGGTGGAATTCTCCCATGATTACGAAAGTGGATGCGAAGAGCAATTTCGTTTCCGCGATCGCGCCACCCGGTCGCCCCTTGAATGTCGATGAATTCACCATGATGGAGTACAACTTCCCGCTATATTTCGGATTAGCGGTGCAACTCTATGAGTCTACGCTGGTGGCGAATGATTCCCCCGTCGATAAATTTTTCGATGGCAACACCAACGCCCTAAATGCTCAGCAAAAACGTGGCATGGACCTATTTAACAATAAAGGTAAATGCCTTAGCTGTCACAGCGGTGCAGAAACCACCAACGCTTCCGTTCGGAATGTAAAAAATGAACCCTTGGAACGGATGATTATGGGGAATGGCGGGGTTGCCGTCTATGACAATGGTTTCTATAACATCGGTGTACGACCCACCGCTGAAGATATCGGTGTGGGCGGCAAGGATCCCTTTGGTAATCCTTTGTCGATGACGAAGCTGGCTCAGGATAAAGGACTCAATACGCCTGTTCGGAATGAGCCGGGTGTCAGTGGTCCCGGTACCGTGCAGCCGGGTGAGCGCATTGCCGTCAATGGTGCATTTAAAACTCCCCCACTGCGAAACATAGCTCTCACCGCGCCTTATTTCCACAATGGTGGACAGCTCACTCTGCGGCAAGTGGTGGACTTCTACAATCGAGGGGGAGATTTCCATACTCAGAATATTGACAATCTCGATCCCGATATTGAAAATCTGGGTTTGACGGATGCAGAGAAGGATGATTTAGTCTCATTCCTCCAAGCATTGACGGACGATCGAACAAAGTTTGAAAAAGCACCGTTTGATCACCCAGAATTGATTTTACCTAATGGTCATTCTGAACCGTTGACTCCCAGTACAACCACGAGCAATGTGAATGCAGCGGACAAAACTGTTGTATTAGCCGCAGTGGGAAAAAATGGTGGAACAGCGATCGATTCATCAGCTTTCCCAAGATCTAACTTCCTGGGTGTTTCAGCTTCTACCTCCGTGGCTCCGGCAACAACTTCCAAAGTCAGCGCTCCGATTCCGCCAGATTGCCCTCCTGGAACAGTAGGTACCTCAATTCCTGGTGGCTTTATCTGCAAGTAAAACCGACAAAATTTCAACTTA
>JAJAYH010000434.1 GCA_026786325.1 Alkalinema sp. CAN_BIN05
ATAGTTGGGACTGTAAAATAGTTTGTGTCAAAGGTCAAAATCAACTCAGCTTTAACACCATTCATCCTTTCTTCCGCACTTCATACTGCAATTTCACTTCCATTACCCGCGCATTCACAGGCTTGCCATTGAGATAATCACTCTGGACATATTGCAATCGCCGCGAGGGAGAGGCACAAGCCAAAATCATTCCTGCCGACATTGATTTTGTACCTGACGTATAATCCACCACAATATCTGCCTCCATCAAACCAAACCGCTCCGCCCCATCTTCATACAAACAATCCACCACCAGCCGGGAAAAATTTGGATCTTCTGCTTGATCTTTTGTCGGCACAAGATTCATCATTCCTCCCATGCCATCATTAAACTCATAGCTAAAACCGTAGTGAAATACCCGTCTCGGAATGCCCATTTCCACTAACTCCATCACCAACTCCTCCGCCACTCGTAACGGTTCTGCCCCTGCACAAATCAACCAACAATGCTGAAGATCGCCCATGCCCTTTTCCCAATGATGCTCGATCGCTACTCTTGCGGCTGAATTTTTATTCAAACTCATAAACAAAATCAATCCAGGCTGAGTCTGTAGCATGGGCACGACATTCACTTGACTGACCCGCAATGTTGAATTCCCTAATACCGATCGTAGTACATCTGGCACATTCACTAACCCCGCTACGACCGCTAAAATCATTCCAAAAACAACCAAGATTTGCCACAAAACCTTTGGTATTCCAAATGTCACTGACAACCATTCTCCCAATGTATCTAATAGTAGTGACGATAATCCGTTTGCTGCGATTCCTAACACTAAAGTAATCACGAAAATAAATACAAATGGCTGTCGCCCAGGATTAGCGATTGCCTCCATTAATCGATTTTTTGCCACGTTCTCTATCCTTCACAATACGGGTCAAGCTATTACATCTGAGTTATACCGTGAAATGGAATGGTGGTCTTCCAGGGTATGAGATGCTAAATACAAGGTTACAGTTCTTCTTATCGCTTCTATGCCCATGATTAAGCTTGTTCTTTGTGGTCCGCCCCATTCTGGTAAGTCTTGTTTAAAAAATGGATTAATGACTGCGCTGAAACGATCGCCGACTGCGCCCTATCCTAATCCGATTAATGCTTGTCCTGATGGTGAGGGTTGTTGGTTTCATGAGACGGCGCGGGTTGATCCTGAGTTGGCGGCGCGGGAACGGAGGAAGGGTGTATTTTCGCGGGAGCAGGTGGAGGTTTATCGGGCGTGGGTGGCGGATACGAGGGAGCCGCTGTCGATCGTGGATGTGGGTGGGCTGATTTCACCGGAGAATCGATCGATTATGGCGGGTGCTACTCATGCGGTGATTTTGTCGCGGGATGCGGAGTTGTTTGAGCCTTGGGTGGAGTTTTGTGGGGAGTTGGGGCTTCCGGTGATTGCTCAGATTTTTAGTGATTATGAGGCTTTGGACGATCGGGTGAGGTTTGATTCTGGAATGCTGGTGGGGACGATTCATCATCTCGATCGGAGTGTGGATGCTGCGGGTCGTCCGATGATTCAGGCGTTGGTTGAACAAATTTTGAATCTTTGTAATGTATTGGAGATGTCAGAGAATGACAATAGTAAATGAAATGGTGGTGCCGATGTTGGGCGATCGGTTTGAGTTGGCGTTGGTGATGATGTACCGTTTGCATTTGTCGCAGGTGCGGAAGGGGTCTCCGGTCCCTTATGTTGCGCATTTGTTGAGTGTGGCGGCGTTGGTGTTGGAGGATGGGGGCGATGAGGATGAGGCGATCGCGGCGTTGTTGCATGATGCGATGGAGGATCAGGGGTTGAGGCGGGATGTCTTGTGTTTGCGGTTTGGCGATCGGGTTTGTGAGATTGTGGAGGGTTGTACGGAGTCGGTGGTGGTTCCGAGGCGGCCTTGGAGGGAGCGGAAGTTGTTGCATTTGGCGATGGTGGAGGGGGCGACGGTGAGTGTGCGGCGGGTGACGATGGCGGATAAGTTGCATAATGTCCGATCGTTTTTGGCGGAGTATGAGCGGTTGGGTCCGGGGTTGTGGGGGCGGTTTGGTGGGGGACGGGACGGGACGATTTGGTATTATCGGGAGATGGTGAGTCGGTTGCAGGTGGGGGAGAGGTCGGGAATGATGCAATCGCTTTTGGCATGTGTTGAACGGTTAGAACAATTAGTTTGAATTGGGAGTTGGAGTTGTTATGACGACGTATTTGATGAGTTTGGAAGCTTTGGCGGATGGGGCTTTGTTGCGGGTGGTGTTTGGGACTCCGGCGCAGAATGATCAGATTGTGCGGGATGCGGTGGCGGGGCTGGAGGCTTTGGTGCTGCGGGGCGGGGTTGAGGGTAGGGTTTTGCGGGTGAATGGGCCGATGTCGCTGCCTGTGGCGTTTGCGGTGGCGCATGGGGTGGGGCATTTGTTTGGGGTGGTGGCGATTTATGATCCGAAGTTGGGGGGTAAGTATGTGGTGGCGATTAGTCATGATCCGGGGTTTGCGATCGGGGATTTGTTGGATTGAGGGGTTGTTTTTGGGTGATTTGCGCGGATGTCGCCCGATCGCTGAAACGGTGATTCTTTCGTTGAGATCCGCGCACCTTGATGGGCTTGGGTTTGAGGGGGTTCAGAATATTTCTTTACACCTTAAAATTCAACTAAAAGGGAGATCCGCGATATCGTGGCTTACAATGCTTATGCTGTCAGGTTTTCAGTAGCCCGCAGTTTTACCGATTGTTTACGATCGGATTAGTTGGAAACCCCTTAGTGTATTCTTCGATGAATGGCGTAGTTGTTTTACCGATTGTTTACGATCGGATTAGTTGGAAACACAAACCTACAAAATTTCTGGCCGTTCTCTAGAAGTTTTACCGATTGTTTACGATCGGATTAGTTG
>JAJAYH010000435.1 GCA_026786325.1 Alkalinema sp. CAN_BIN05
ACGTACCCCCAACTCCGTCACCTGCCGCACCACATCATCAAACCCACTTCCCTTCGGCAACGAGATCACCAACGTCACATTCAACGGCAATTCACTCTGCACCGATTGAGGCTCCAAAAGCTCAGCCGTGCCATCCTCCAATTTCGCCAGCCATGCAACCCCAGAATCTAACAGCGCCAAAAACAGATCGCCCGATCGTAATCGTAAAACACGAGATAAATAATGCTGCTGTTCTGCCGTTAAAGTAATGGATTGGTCCTGAATTTTCTGAGTTGCGATCGTTAGTCGCTGCAATTGCCGCACAGTCTACCTTCCTAAAAATCCCTAAAAAAAGTCGCCCTTGCGATCGGAAATCTGATGGTTATCATACAGTTTACCGAATCAGATAATATCTATCCAGTAAATTCTACTTCCCTTCAAAATTCTCAATTTTTCAAGTGCGGCTCAAATTGGAAGGGAGCTTACGCTCTTATGGTCTATTATAACCAATAACTCTATAGACAAACACCGAACTAATTCGATCAAATCATAGAATATACTCTATAGCAGGTATGACTCCCGTGGGAAATCTAAAAATGCAAAATGCGACATTACATCAATTAAAAGTTTTTGAGGCTGTGGCGCGTAATAGCAGCTTCACCCGAGCCGCTGAGGAATTGTTTTTGACGCAGCCGACGGTCTCTATGCAGGTGAAGCAATTGTCGAAGACGGTCGGAATGCCGTTGTTTGAGCAGGTGGGTAAAAAACTATATTTGACAGAATCTGGGAAAGAATTATTTGCGACTTGTCAAGATATGTTTGAGCGAATGGAACGCTTTGAAATGGCGATCGCGAATATCAAAGGATTGAAACAAGGGGCCTTACGGATTTCCGCAGTTACCACAGCTAAATATGTGATTCCGCGCATTCTGGGTCCGTTTTGTAATCGTTATCCCGGTATTGATGTTTCTCTGACGGTGATGAATCATCAGTATGTTTTAGAAGGACTGTCGAGCAATCGTAATGATCTTTATATTGTCAGTCATGTACCTGAAGATTTAGATGTTCAGTCTAAGCTTTTTATCGAAAATCCTTTGGTCGTCCTTGCGCCGAAGACTCATCCTCTAGTGGGTGAGAAAGATATTTCCCTCGAACGGTTAGCCCAAGAACCATTCATTATGCGTGAACCGGGGTCCGAGACTCGGCGGGCGGCTCAAGGATTGTTTGATTCCCATGGTATTAAGTTGAAAGTGCGGTTGGATTTGGGAAGCAATGAAGCGATTAAACAGGCCATTGCTGGCGGAATGGGATTGTCGGTGTTGTCGAAGCATACGATGGCGCTGGAAGGATTGACGAATCAATTAGCTATTTTGGATGTGGTAGAATTTCCGATCGCCCGAAATTGGTATGTCATTTATCCCTCAGGTAAACAACTTTCGACCATTGCACAAGAGTTCTTGGACTACTTGTTGAATGAAGGTAAACAAATTGCCAAAGCAACATCTGCCGAAGGGATTGCTCAAATGGCGGTCAGTTATTTAGACAGCGTTTCATAAATTCTCAGCATGGTATGCTGACACTCAGGTTAATTATTTTAATTTAAGGCTTATATATGCTCTCTTCCCGTGCCAGTGGCATTTTGCTTCATCCCACGTCTCTCCCTAGTCGATTTGGAGTTGGGGAGTTGGGGCGCGAGGCACGGCAGTTTGTTGATTTCTTGGCGCACTCTAAACAGCAGTTTTGGCAGGTGTTGCCCTTGGGTCCGACTGGCTATGGTAACTCACCTTATATGTGTTATTCGGCGATCGCGGGCAATCCTTTATTGATTAGTTTAGAAGTACTTCATGAACAAGGATTATTGAGTGATGAACAGCTTAGTAATTATCCTGATTTTGATCAAGATCATGTGGAATTCGATCGAGTAATCCTAACGCAATATCCACTCTATCGTCATGCTTGGAATAGGTTCCAAGAGATTTCATTAAAAACTCAACCTGATTTACAAGCTGCAACGGATCATTATCAACGCGAACTGCGAGATTACAAAGATCAGCAAGCTAAATTAAATAGCCTAACTGAATCTCACATTATTGACTTTCCCCTAGCTCCACCGATCGCCCCTATTATCCATTCATGGCTGGCCTTTGACGAATTTTGTAAATCCAAATCTCATTGGCTTGATGACTATGCATTATTCATGGCATTGAAACAATTTCATGATGGTAAATGTTGGACCGAATGGGAATTGGATATTGCTTGGCGAAATCCTGATGCGATCGCAAGTTGGACTCAAAAATTACAGCCCGAAATACAGTTTCAAAAATACTTACAGTATGAATTTTTCAATCAATGGCGTGCATTAAAACAATATGCAAACGATCGAAATGTTCAAATCATTGGTGACATTCCCATTTACGTAGCCCATGACAGTGCAGATGTCTGGGGAAGTCCAAAGAATTTTCAAATTGACGACAAAACGGGAGCCGTCGCACAAATGGCGGGTGTTCCACCGGATTATTTCAGTGAGACCGGACAGCTTTGGGGAAATCCGGTTTATATCTGGGATTATCTACAGAAAACTGATTTTGCTTGGTGGATTCAGCGATTTGAGGCCATGTTGGAGCTAGTAGATTGGATTCGGGTGGATCACTTTAGAGGCTTTGAAGCCTATTGGTCGGTTCCTCATGGCGAAGAAACTGCCATTAATGGAACGTGGGTGAATGCGCCCGGTGATGCGTTCTTTAAGACGTTGAAAGAGAAGATGGGTTCATTACGAATCTTGGCAGAAGATTTGGGGGTGATTACGCCGGATGTAGAGGCATTGCGCGATCGGTATGATTTCCCTGGAATGAA
>JAJAYH010000436.1 GCA_026786325.1 Alkalinema sp. CAN_BIN05
ACCAAGTTCGGTTGCCGCTAAATCGTCCCTGAAAAGGTCGTTTTTGGAGAGGCTAATTATCTAAAGTCCTCCAAAATCCTAGGATTTTGAGGGAATAAATAGGACAAAATGAAGATGACCAGACTTGTGTGTACGCGGTAGATTGAAAAGGTGACTATGAGTTGACTCTTGAAAACGGGGCGTTTGACTTGAATTCCGGTTCCCCCTTTTTTAAGGGGGCCAGGGGGATCGGGTACTAATTATCACAAACCTCAGACTTCTCAAACACACTCTTAATCCATCCTTCTAGTTAACTCTCACCTCTGAGGTATTTCCATGGCAGCGCAAAACGAATTATTTCCCATCCAAAAAACAGATGCAGAGTGGCAGACAGAGCTTTCTCCCGAAGCCTTTAAAGTCCTTCGTAAGCATGGTACTGAACGCGCTGGAACTAGCCCGCTCGATAAGATCTATGATGTGGGAACCTATTCCTGTGCGGGATGTGGCACACCGTTGTTTTTAGCAGATACCAAATTCAACAGCGGCACAGGTTGGCCTAGCTTTTTTCTGCCGATCGACGGTGCTGTCGAAACCACTGTCGATCGCACATTGTTCATGAGCCGGACAGAAGTGCATTGCGCGAAATGTGGTGGACATTTGGGTCATGTTTTTAATGACGGACCAAAACCTACGGGATTACGCTATTGCATGAATGGCATTTCTATGGATTTTACGCCGCAAGCGTGAGTGACTAATCCAGCCCTAAAACAAAACCCGATGAATGCGATTAGTTGCATTTACTCATCGGGTTTTGTATCAAAATATAAAGTATTCCGAAAGATTCCGAAACGTTGTAACGATCGGAAGGATTTTTGATTCTCTAGTGCAAAAGGTTGTACCTTTAGGGAATCGAAAAATTTTATTTTCCTTAAGGTTTACTTCCGCTTCATAGCTTTGATTGCTCTAGTCTAATTTTCTGACCTACTCGGAGCTAAATCCAATGACTACTTTATTGTCCAATACATCACCTAGTACATTACCCAACACGATGAACCCACTGAGACTCCGTCAAATCTGGACTCTTGTGGAATCGAGCCAAGCAAGTCTGTTAGTCCGTCTTGATGATCCAGGTCTTGAACAATGGTTAATGCGTCAGTTCAGCAAAGACCAAACCCTCAGTCCGAGCGAGTCTCAAGCGATGACTCATTATGTTCATAATAAGTTGCCTTTGATTCGTGAGATGGCTGAACAAAAGGTTCCGACGCTTGTTTGAACGCTTGCTCAAACTAATTATGATTGGTCGTTGTTTGGACTGTTTTCGGGGCTTTACGGTCGGTTGCGATCGGACATAAACCCCAACAGATGTATAACAGTGATCGCAGTCCCAGCTAACTTCGCCCGATCGAATATGTCGCAGTAAAGGATAGGAACAGCAAGGGCAGGTGTGTCGGTGCCTCATTGATTGCTCAAGCATGAGGGGAGCTACTGCATTGGCTTGGTCTCCATCGATAGGATGTAGAGCGAACGCTCGAACTGAATTTGCCTGTATTTTATTCATTTATGTTTTACCGAGCTTAATATAATTCACTCGGCAGCCTAAAGAGTGTTTTTTAAAACCGATGGACAGTTGATGGGGATCAAGATGTCAACGGATTTCTTCCAATTGATTTAACTATACCTGTTCGATTGTAAACTGTTTGTTAAGTTATTTGCTTAATCGTTAAGTTACGTGCTGAGAGATTGCTACCTGCGGGATTGCTACCTGCGGGATTGGGGCAGAGGTTGGGGAGTTGTAGGTTCGGCAGGTTTAGTCAGAAGTTGTTGGATGAGGATAAAGCCTAGATAAGACGGCAATAACAGTACGAGTACGCCAATGGTAGCGATCGTGAGTTTTGTCCAGGGTGAATTTTGACCGTAAGTTGTACGATACGGGTCGATGGGCAATAGCTCTCCCCGAAGCACTTCTCGCATAGCGATCGGGCGTTTGAAACGTAGGCGACGATCGTCGAGTTTTTCAAGCAATATCCAACCCGCGATCGCTTCTTCTTCTAAGACTTGTTTTAAGGCTGACGGATCGCGAAATGAGTCTTGGGCCGATCGTAGAATTTTGAATTCCCAACCGACAAGCCTTGGATCGCTATTTCTTCGTTCTTTACTGATTGCCTTATCATGCATGGGATCAATAGTTTCTTTAGAGTCGTAGGGTGTCAACTGTTCTTCCTCGTCTTGTAAAAGAGCCTGCTCTTGGAGTTGTTGCGATCGAAGCCACAAACCCACCGCAACGGATTGAAGTCCCGAGCTTCCGGCGAGAAGGCTAAGAAGTGCGAGTTCACTCATGAGGTTTATGGGGTTTCCTATAAGTAAGCATCAAGTAACCAATCCGGTCCGATTGATTGTAGACCTAGTTTTTTCAATTCGATCGCCTGTGTCATTTCTGTTAATCCCAAATCTCCAATAGGCGTGGGTGCCGAGGCTCCCCCAATAATTTTCGGCGCGATAAAGGCGTAGAGCTTTTGGACTGAGTTGTCTTGTAATGCTCGGGCCGCTAATGTTCCACCACATTCCCACAGAACCTGCGCCTGTCCACGATCGTACAGGTTTTTCATCACAGAATCTGGGGTTAATACTTCCAGTTCAATGATTTCTACTCCTTGACGGGTCAGTGCGTTGTGAATATCTCGGTTGGGGTTGGGTTGAGTGAAAACAACAGTTGGGGCTTGGTCGCAGTTCCACAGATTTGCAACAGTCGGTAAATCTAGCGATCGGCTCATCACAACCCGCAATGGAATGCGATCGCTGACTCCGTGACAGGTTAGGTTTGGATTATCTTTACGAACAGTATTTCCGCCAATGATGATGGCTTGACAATACGATCGTAATTGATAGACCCAGCGCCGCGAATCCGGTGAGGTAATCCAAGCGCTGTGGCCTGTTGTGGTGGCAATTTTTCCATCGATCGTCATCGCATATTTCAAAATTCCAAAGGGGCGTTGATTCAAAATTCGATGAACAAACGCTTCATTTAAAGTTTGACATGCATCTTCTTCAACTCCGACTGTGACGGCAATTCCTGCGGCTTTTATTTTCGCAATACCACTGCCCGCGACTTTGGGATTTGGATCAACCATACCGACAACAACGCGGCTAACCCCGGAGGCAATCACGGCATCAGAACAGGGCGGTGTGAGTCCGGTGTGGTTGCAGGGTTCGAGGTTGACGTAAAGTGTGGCACTAAGTGTGGCTTTATCGGTTTGGGCTTCATGGGTTTGGTTGGCCGATCGCAATGCAAAAATTTCAGCGTGGGGTTCGCCTGCTTTGGGATGGTAGCCTTCGCCGATAATTTTTCCGTCTTTGACAATGACGCAACCCACCATGGGATTTGGCGCGGTATTACCCATGGCGCTGCGAGCGAGATCTAGACAGCGCCGCATGTAATATCGATCGTTATCGTCGGGGGATGTTGGCATTAAATCAATCACGGCGGGCTACCAAGAGGGATCATTAAACAAATGAATGGTGATGGTTTCAACATCAGGAATGGCCGTAATACAGCCTCGCACATCTTCGCCATTCATTTCCACTTCGTAGGCATTGCAAGATCCGACCATACATCCGGTGGGAATACTGATGTTTGCGCGTGTTGCAACTGTGAGCAATGATTCGCCAGGAGTAGCTGTGATGGTGATATTATCTGGAAAAAAAGTGACTGTACTGGGGTTCATGGGACGATCGTAAATGATTAGCGTAGCTTTAAAATTATACAAATTCAAATGAGCATTCTATATTTTTGAACGAGTTTAAATGATAGCTTAGAGAGGACTTTAGGTCGATTTCGGGTATATTTCAGGAGTATTTATGGAAGAATTTCTGCGATAAAAAGGTTTGGTTAACGTCAGGTAATGGCTAGGGTAAATTGTAATTAATAAGGGGGAAATTAAGGTTAGAACCGAGAAAAATGCCGAGAATGAATGCTATATAAGTTAGGGTATATCAAGGCTCTTGAAGCGATCGAATATGGCTACGCAAGCGTCCAATACTGATTTATTTCCGAACCTAGCTCGAATTCTAGTGGTAGATGACGAGCTTTTAATTGCAGACACTATTTGTTTGGCATTGACCGAAGAAGGGTATGACGTAACAAC
>JAJAYH010000437.1 GCA_026786325.1 Alkalinema sp. CAN_BIN05
CATAAATCCGTGGAACAAGGGATGGGAACTGCTGGGACGAGATTGAAATTCAGGGTGAAATTGGCTAGCAATGAAGAATGGATGACTTGGAAGTTCAATGATCTCCACCAGCCGATCGTTGGGCGATGTCCCGCTGATTTGATAGCCGCTCTCCAAAAATTGCGGACGATAGTGATTGTTGAATTCATAGCGATGGCGATGGCGTTCGTAGATCACTTCTTTCCCATAGAGATCTAGAGTTTTAGTACCCGTCGTGAGTTTGCATGGATAAACGCCTAAACGCATGGTTCCACCCAAATCGACAACATCTTCTTGCTCAGGCAATAGATTAATCACCGCATTCAAGGCATCTTGTTTGAATTCTGCGCTGTGAGCATCTTCCAGTTTGGCCACATTACGCGCCCATTCAATCACCGCACATTGCATTCCTAAACAAAGTCCTAAAAAGGGCACATTATTTTCACGGGCATAGCGAATTGCTTCAATTTTGCCATCTACACCCCGAATCCCAAATCCACCCGGAACCAGAATTCCATGTACTCCTTTCAGATGCTTTTCTGCACCGTCTACTTCAATGTCTTCAGAATTGATCCAATGTAGTTTCAAGCCGCTTCCTGTAGCGATCGCAGCATGGCGCAGTGCTTCAACTACTGATAAATAGGCATCACCTAACTGCACATACTTCCCAACTAATGCAATTTGTAATTCACTACCGGGACTATACATTCGATCGACTAAGGTTTGCCAAGCTTCTAAATTAGGTTCGCGTTGTTCTAGATTGAGATGATTAATCGCTTGAATGGCTAACCCTTCTTGTTCCATAATCAACGGCACTTCATAAATGCTGCGGACATCGGGACAAGTAATTACACATTCAAGATTGACATCACAGAACTCCGCCAGCTTTGCTTTCAAGCCCTTTTCTAATTCCCGATCGCAGCGACAGACCAAAATATCGGGTTGAATTCCGATCGATCTCAATTCTTTGACAGAGTGTTGCGTTGGTTTAGTCTTCAATTCACCAGAAGCGGGAATAAAAGGAACCAGGGTAACGTGGGTATACAGAACATTTTTACGGCCAACGTCTTTACGGAATTGTCGAATGGCTTCGAGATAAGGCAATGATTCAATATCGCCCACAGTGCCGCCAATTTCAGTAATGACGACATCAGGATTAGTATTGCGGGCGACGCGGTGAATGCGTTCTTTAATTTCATTGGTAATATGGGGAATCACCTGAACGGTGCCGCCATTGTAATCACCACGCCGCTCTTTATTGATCACCGATTGATAAATAGAACCTGTCGTCACACTGTTCAATCTCGACATGGATGTGTCGGTAAATCGTTCATAGTGGCCCAAATCTAAATCAGTCTCTGCCCCGTCTTCGGTAACAAAAACTTCCCCATGTTGATAGGGACTCATGGTGCCGGGATCTACGTTCAAATAAGGGTCGAGCTTGAGAATGGAAACCGTGTAGCCCCGTGACTTCAGCAGCCGTCCTAAGCTTGCTGCCACAATGCCCTTGCCAATTCCAGAAACTACGCCGCCAGTCACAAAGACAAATTTCGTCATAGGAGGGTTCGATCGCACAACATCGCAAATTACCCCGAGTATTGTAGGGCAAGCCGTCACGTCTTCACGGAATCCGGCAAAGTTTCTAGGGCAAATCAAGCGGTGAGGTCAGGCCGATCGGATTTTAACGAGATGTTTGAACCCTGTAGATTCACAGTAAAATAATTGAAATTTATGGATTAATCTCCCAATTATCGGAATGTTTATCCTTTCAGAAAATCCCCCCGCCATCCCCGTAGCACCCCAACAGCGATCGCCCTCTTCAACTCTGTTGGTGGTTTATCCTCCGGTTGCCCACAGCACTACAGCATCTCAAATCTTTTTAATTGGTTCGGCTCCGGCGGCGGGCGAGGTTTTGGTAAACGGTCAGCGGATTCGCCGCAGTACAACGGGAAATTTTTCACCGAGTTTTCCACTGAAGGTTGGTGAAAATAAATTTGTCGTTGAATACTCTGGTCAGTCCAAAACGATCGTCGTCATCCGCACGTTAGCTCAGCCTGAACTCCCGATCGATGGGTTTGGTAAAGACTCGCTGTATCCGAATGTCCCGATCGCTCGTTTGCCGGGAGAATTAATTTGTTTAAGCGCCATCGCACCGCCCAATTCCAAAGTCACGGCGCGCCTAGGTCAACAATCTTTGACGCTAGTCCCAGGCGCTAACACAATGACGTTGGCCGATAACCTGAGTGTCCTCACGGGGAAACTTGAAACGCAAGCGGTGATGGGAAAGTATCAAGCCTGTTTGCAGCTATCGCAGCCATCTTCTCAAAACACTACTCTGGGTGCGCCAATTTATGAGTTGCAATTGCCCGATGGTCGATCGATTCGAGAAACAGCAAAAGGAACAATAGATGTTTTGGATCCAGCTCGATTGACCACAGTGGAAGTAACGGCGAATCTTGGAGTTTCGAGAACAGGCAGTGATAGTGAATTTGCTCGGCTGACCGCATTGCCAAAGGGGGTGCGCGATCGAGTCACGGGGACGGATGGCATTTGGCAACGGCTGAGTTATGGCGGATGGATTAAAGATACAGAAACCCAAGTGGTCAGCCGCAGCGGTGTTCCGGTAGAGTCCTTTGTCAGCGGTGTTACCTCGCGATTGGTCAGCGACTGGACAGAACTGCGGATTCCGCTGCAAACTCCCGTGCCCATTACGGTGAATCAAACCGATCGGACCCTTCAGCTCACCTTACACCACACCATTTCTCAAGCGGGAATCCAACGCTTGGTGAATAACCCGACAATCTCCCATGTCACTTGGCAACAAATCACGCCCACTCAGATGCAATACATGCTGCATTTGAAAACCACTCAGGCTTGGGGATACAAAACCCGATACGAGGGAAATTTATTAGTTCTTTCACTTAAAAATCCGCCTGTTCTTGCAAGTAATTTAAAGGGCATCAAAATTCTGTTGGATCCCGGCCATGGTAGCTCCGAGGATTTGGGATCAGTGGGCAATGGTGGCATTCCTGAAAAAGATGTAACGATCGTTGTCTCAAAACTATTGCGCGATCGGCTAACGAAACGGGGCGCAACGGTGATGATGACCCGAGAAGGGGATAATGATATTGGACCCAATGAACGGGCACAACTAATTGCAAAAGTCGAACCTACAATAGCCCTGAGCATTCATTACAACGCGTTGCCTGATGCGGGCGATGCGGAGAAAACCCAAGGTGTTTCTGCATTTTGGTATCATCCCCAATCTCAATCCCTCGCACAATTTCTACATGATTATGTGACCGAAAAGCTCGATCGAAAATCCGACAATGTGTTCTGGAACAATCTCGCCTTAACCCGCCCGACCGTTGCACCGTCAGTTTTGATTGAGTTGGGCTACATGATTAATCCCGAAGAATATAGCTGGATTACAGACCCAGTTCAGCAAAATAGATTGGCCAATACCTTAGCTGATGGCATTGAGGCTTGGTTGCGATCGCGTTAGGTCACTGATATTAAATGCCCTTCGCTTTGGTATTACCCGGATCTGATCTCGATCGATTCAGTTTAAATACTGGGCAGTCCCGACTCTAGACCTACAAGATTCGTAAATATCATGGTAAATTCAGTTTGAAATAGGTGAATGCTTTGTAGGTATCACAACCTCATTTCACGCGGAAAATTCTATGGGCATTAGTATTGTTACAGGTGCAGCAGGTTTCATTGGCTCCCACATAGCGGAAACCTTGCTCAAAGTAGGTCATCAGGTAATCGGGATTGATCACTTTAATGACTATTACAGCCCTGAGCTAAAACGAAGAAATATTTTAGGCTTTATTAATCATCCAAATTTTAAATTAATTGATGGGGATATTCAGTTTCTCGACTGGAATCTCCTGCTTGAAGATGTCGATATAATCTATCACCAAGCGGCGCAAGCGGGAGTTCGAGCAAGCTGGGGAACGAGCTTTCGAGCCTACACTGAACGCAATATTAATGCCACACAGGTGATTCTAGAAGCAGCAAAAGACGCTAAAAATCTTAAGCGCCTAGTCTATGCCTCCACATCTTCCATTTATGGGAATGCTGAAACCTTGCCAACGTCCGAAACTATTTCCCCACTTCCCATCTCGCCCTATGGCATCACCAAACTCGCCACTGAACGGATGGGCACGGTCTATCACGACAATTTCGGTGTGCCATTTTGTTCATTGCGATATTTCACGGTCTATGGTCCACGCCAACGGCCAGATATGGGATTCCATAAGTTTTATAAGGCGGCGATCGATGGTAAGGCGATCGATGTGTTTGGGGATGGTCGTCAGACTCGTGACTTTACGTTTATTAGCGATGTCGTTGCTGCAAATTTAGCGGCGGCCAACTGTGATGCGGCCAATGGTCAAATCTTTAACATTGGCGGCGGCAGTCGGGTGGTGTTGGAAGATGTCCTAGATATGATGGGGAATATTATGGGCCAGCCGATCGTCCGTAACTACATTGATCAAGCACGGGGCGATGCACGTCATACCTCTGCCGATGTCACCAAGGCTAAAGCTGTTTTAGGCTTCAACCCACAGGTATCGCTTCATGATGGCTTGACCCAAGAGTGGGAGTGGATTCAAGGCTTGTACAGTCCAGCAGCAGCGACTGCTAATGTTTCCACTGCTATGGGATAGATTGTGAAATAGAATGAAACCTCTGAATCAGATTATGGCCTGGTTCAGAATTTTCATCTAGACAAGCAAAAGACTTAAAAAAACGATCGGTTAAGCCAGCCATCAACACAATCAATCAACACAATCAATCAACAGAATTTAAGTGATAGATATTTAAATGATGAACGATCGCTTCTAAAAGCTGTGCGAGCTGCGTCAGGTGTTGCGTGAATTGTTGTTGGCGTTGCAAAATCCGATCGGATTGACGAGCCGCTTGCCAGAATTGTCGGTCGAGTTGAAGCAATTTCGTCAGACGAGTTACTTCAGGAGTGAGCGATCGCAGTTGATTTTTCAACACACTAGTTTTCAACACATTGGTTTTGTCGTCTTGAATACCGTTGTTCAGCTCAAAAGTATTAAGCAACTGCATTAGTGAAGGAATAATCCGATCGTCAACCATCGTTTTCAGTAATAGCCAGCTCTGACTTATGGGATCCCCGTCAGAGCAGACGATCGGATTTTCAGGCAACATTTTCAGCCCCAAAAGCGTCTCAGTTACTAGGTTTAGAGCATTTTGATGGAGATGGAGGCAGTCTAGAATTGGATCGGGATCGCAGTCGATTAGAGGGGTGCTATTCATGGTTCCTTGCAACAGAAAAGATGGTCTTGATACATTCGCTGAATTTCTTTATAGTATCTGAACTCAAATTTGAGTTTAAATAGTGATTTTAAGCCAGTCGAGTGATTTTGAGACAGGGCTTCGCTATTCGCCATCTCGCCGCGTGAAATGACCTATGAATCTCCCCATCCGTCCACTCCCAACTCCAACGCTTGATCTCCCTGATTGGCTTGGAAGCTGCATGATTGATAGCTCTTCGGCCTATATTGGGACCAAGGAAGATCCTTCTAAAGGCAATAGCTTAATTTGTCGAGCCTTTGACTTTGCCAACAGCCTTCATGAAGGACAGGTGCGTGCGTCTGGAGAACCCTACATCGCACACCCGGTAGCCGTTGCCGGGATTCTCAGAGATCTGGGCGGAAGTAGTGCCGTGATTGCAGCGGGATTCTTGCATGACGTGGTGGAGGACACGCCCGTGACTCTTGATGAAATTGAAGAGCGCTTTGGGACAGAAGTTCGGACGTTGGTGGAAGGAGTCACCAAATTGTCCAAGTTTGAATTCTCTAGCAAAACTGAACAGCAAGCGGAAAATTTTCGGCGCATGTTTTTGGCAATGGCCAAGGATATTCGGGTCATTGTGGTGAAGCTAGCCGATCGGCTCCACAACATGCGAACCCTAGAGCATCTCGCCCCTGAAAAACAAAAGCGTATTTCCCGTGAAACCCGCGAAATTTTTGCGCCACTTGCCAATCGTCTTGGCATTGGTAGCATGAAATGGGAACTAGAAGATTTGGCCTTCAAATACTTAGAAAGCCAGTCTTACAGCGAGATCAAAACTCGGGTAGCGGAACGACGGGGCGATCGGGAATCTCAGCTTACGGAAGTGACCGAACTGCTAAAACCGCGCTTAGAAGAATTAGGAATCAAGGCGATCGAAATCACTGGTCGGCCCAAACATCTGTACGGCATCCATCAAAAGATGTACGAGCAACACAAAGAATATGAACAGATTTACGACATCTCCGCCATTCGCATCATCGTCGAAACCAAGGATGATTGCTACCGATCGTTAGCGGTCGTCCACGACATGTTCCGCCCCATTCCAGGACGTTTTAAGGACTACATTGGCCTACCAAAAGCCAATCGCTATCAATCTCTTCATACAGGGGTCATTGGGTTAGGCGGTCAGCCTCTAGAAGTACAGATTCGTACCTTAGAAATGCACCATATCGCCGACTATGGCATCGCCGCCCACTGGATATACAAAGAATCCGGCGGATCTAACCCAGTTCCAGCCTCTAGCAATGAAGAGAAATTCACTTGGCTTCGTCAATTGGTCGATTGGCAAACCGATTTTAAGGACG
>JAJAYH010000438.1 GCA_026786325.1 Alkalinema sp. CAN_BIN05
ATGCTATCCGTGATGCCATGACCGCGCCGAAACTTTTCAAAAATGTAGGGCATTTCTGCCGCCGTGATGCCTGCACCAAAATTACTAACGGCAATCTCAAGCTGCTTGCCAATCTTCTTTAAGGTCATGGTGATCTCGGTATTCGCATCGCCATATTTTCCAGCATTGGTCAAAAGTTCCAACAACACCCGATTTAGACTGCCGACATCCGTCGATAGACTAATCCCTGGCACCGTCTCAATATCTAACGACAGACCTTTTCCGGTCCATCGCTGCTTAAAGGCAAGTTTGAGTTCCTGGGTGAGATGGGCAATATCTACAACTTGAACCTGCATCGCGATTTGTTTGGTTTCTAGTTCTTGCAAGGCCAAAAGATCATTGATCAAACTCGCTTCCTGTGCACATTGCTGCTCCAAGATATTAAGATATTGCGATCGTCGTTCTGGGGAAAGCGTCGCTTCTCGTAGCATCCGAATCGCCAGCATCATACTCGTCAACGGGGTCCGCAATTCATGGCTCAGCGTACTCAGAAACTCATCCATCCGCTTGTTCATTTCACGCAGACGTTCAATCTGTTTTCGGTTCAATTCATAGAGCTTGCCTTGCAGATCGACACTGTGTTGCAGTTGAGCGGTCCTATCTTCCACAATAGATTCAACTTGACGCAGAGTTTCGGTTTGAATAATCGCTGAGCTGATCTGTCCAGCAATCAATTCAATTAAATCAATTTCAGCCGCTGTCCATCGACGAGACTGGTCATGTTGAAGGACTAAGAACCCAAGAGGTTTGCCTTTATTTTCTAAGGGCAGCATTAGCAATGCAGGATGAGCTTGGGGATTCAGGAGGTCTACAACAACGGCTGGAGACTCCAAAATCGTTTCAAAATCATTCAATGTGGACACATTCAACAATTCAGGAAAACCCCTCATAGCAGCTTGTGTGACCTGACATTCACTAATCCAATAGGAATAAGGTGGCAGAGCGGGTTCGGTGGAGGTGAGAATGGGCCAAACTGACTCGACAAGGACGCGGGTTTTAGGCAACCGATCGGCAACTCTCAGCATTTGGCGTGGATCCCAAAATCGCAGCCGTAAAATTATGGCCTGCGAAACTCCAAACAAATCAGTCATCCCCTGAAGAGCAGTTCGATAGATCACGGATAGGTCTGAAGACTTCCGAATTTCATTGGTCAACGCCTTAGTTAAGACTTGTCCTGCGACTTGACTCTCGTAATGGGCTTTCCAGTAAGCAGCGTCCTGTAGCTCTGGAATAGCAGAAAAAGTTGATTCTAAAATGGGATGGCAGTTACCGGTGATCATGGAGGGTGAGTCCGGATAGGTTAACAAATTATTTTATGAACACTAGTATATGAGACATTACACAGTTCATATCTCAAAATTACGGTATTTGACACGAAGGTCAGTGAACGGCAATATAATTTCTAACCTTAGCGTTTGTTTGGAGAGAGAGTATCCGTATTTCCCCTAAGATTGGCAAAACTGTGGATATCGGTATGGATTGCAGCGGCTAGACTACTATGATCGGGGTCGTCCATAGTACACTTGAACGTTACCTGAAATAGGAATGTCGTACCGTGGTTTCATCTTCTTCATCTTCATCCTATGTCGTGGGCACCGTTAAGGGTCCGGGTGAGACAGGCAATCAGTATGTGTTTATCACCTCGGATACGCGGCATGTGAAGATTGGGGAGTATGTGTACTATGAATTATCTCCAGAGGCCGATGAAGTGGCGGCGGGACAACCGGATCGTCCTCTGTCGATTTTGGGCAAGATTTCAGATCGGTCTTTGATTGAGCATTTACCCGATCGTATTTTTGCTGATACTGAAATTAGTCCGCAAACGATCGCGGCATTGGTCGGCTTCACGGACCTAAATCCCGAAATTTACGAAGTCTCGGTGGATGTGATTGGCCACTTTGAGAAAGGACTTGGGTTCATGAATCCCCGTCGTAGTCCCAATCCGGGGGCGAAGGTGATTTTGGCCAGCGATGAGATGCTGAAGGGGATTTTAAGCAAAAAACAGGTGGGGGAGCCGGGTTCGGCCCATATTGGTTCTATTTTGTTGCGGGGGGCAAATGCGGTGCCTGTGGCGATCGATGTCAAGGAGTTAGTCAGTACCCACATGGCGATTTTAGCAGGGACGGGATCAGGGAAATCCTACACGGCGGGCGTACTAATTGAAGAACTGATGTCTCCGCAGAATCGAGCCGCCGTCTTAATCTTTGATCCCCATGGCGAATATGGCACGCTTCAGGAAATGCAGACGAACGATCGGTTTTTTGATCCCAGCGATGGCTACCAACCCAAGGTCAAGATGATGACCCCGGAACATATTCGGATTCGGTTGTCATCGCTGGACTATTACGATTTAGTAATGCTGTTACCGGGAATGAGTGAGCGGCAGCAGGCCATCTTGAACAAGGCATTTCGGATTTTGCACCGTCATCGTAAAGGCGAGGCAAGGTGGTGTGTGCAAGATTTGATTGCGGCGGTACGATAGGCGGTTACGCATGTGGATTATGATGGTAATGAAAAAATAGGGTCGTCGGTTCAGGCGTTGGAGTTTAAGTTGGAAGGGCTGGAA
>JAJAYH010000439.1 GCA_026786325.1 Alkalinema sp. CAN_BIN05
AAACGTTATCCTTGGACATCTTTTCCCCCTAACTGTTAGTATCGTTTTCTTTAGAATCAGTTGCGGTTGATCCTGCTGACTATTTCTCTTGACTATTAGCGATTGGACAAACTCTTGTGAAATTTTCTAACTACGATCCTGGGCAATTTTACGACGAATTATTTGAGAGTCAAGGGATTCCTCGGGCCGATGCTCAAACCTTGATCGATCGCATCGAGTCACTCACTATGCCCGAATTACAGCGTCGTCAGCGGGCCGCCCAGTCAGCACTGTTTAAAATGGGCGTAACATTTAACGTCTACAGCGACGACGAAGGAACCGAGAAAATTTTCCCATTCGATATTGTGCCGCGCATCGTCTCAGCCTCAGAATGGAGGACTCTAGACAAGGGCTTGAAGCAGCGGATTGAGGCATTGAATCAATTTTTGGCGGATATTTATAGCGATCAAAAAATTGTAAAAGATGGAATAATCCCCGCAGAACTAATTGAATCGGCCAGTGGCTTTCACAAAGTTTGTATGGGCCTTAAGCCACCCAAGGGAATTTGGTGTCACATTACAGGCAGCGACTTAGTGCGCGATCGGGATGGGAATTGGCTAGTTTTAGAAGATAATTTGCGCTGTCCATCAGGTGTTTCCTATGTACTCGAAAATCGGCGCGTGATGAAAAGTACATTTCCACAAGTTTTCGAGAAAGTCCCCATCCGTCCAGTAGAAGAATATCCCTGTCGTTTGCTCGATACTCTAACCAATTTAGTTCCCGATCATATTACAGATCCGACAGTGGCATTGTTGTCTCCAGGCATTTACAACTCCGCCTATTTTGAACATTCATTTCTAGCCCAGCAAATGGGTGTGGAATTAGTCGAAGGCCGTGATTTAGTGGTTGTCGATGGCTTTTTGCAAATGCGCACAACCAAAGGATTACGACGTGTCGATGTGCTGTATCGCCGCATTGATGACGATTTTATTGATCCAAGAGTATTCCGATCGGACTCTTTATTGGGGGTTCCGGGATTGATGGATGTATATCGTCAAGGGCGTTTGGGATTGGCAAATGCTCTGGGGACGGGGGTTGCGGATGATAAGGTGATCTATGCTTATGTACCGGAGATGATTCGGTATTATCTGAATGAAGAACCGCTGTTGTCAAATGTACCGACCTATTTATGTTGGGATCCGAAACAACAAGATCATGTGTTGCAAAACCTAGATAAATTAGTAGTCAAAGCGGCGAATGAATCCGGTGGCTATGGAATGCTAATTGGTCCCCATGCGAGTCCAGAAGAACGAGAGGAATTTGCATTAAGAATCAAAGCTAATCCTCGGAATTATATTGCTCAGCCCACGTTGGATCTTTCTCGGGTTCCGACATTGATTGATGATGAATTCCAGGGATGTCATGTGGATTTACGGCCTTACGTTTTGTATGGTAAAGATATTTTTGTAAATCCCGGTGGTTTGACCCGAGTGGCGCTGAAGAAAGGATCACTTGTTGTGAATTCGTCTCAAGGCGGCGGTAGTAAAGATACTTGGGTAATTTGTGAATGATGAATTGTGAATGATGAATTGTGAATTGTTTTAGTTTTGAACCCATTATTTCTGCTTAAATTATGCTTAGTCGTGTTGCAAATTCGATTTATTGGCTCAATCGGTACATTGAACGAGCAGAAAATATTGCCCGTTTTAGTGATGTAAATTTCAATATGTCTTTGGACATGCCTATGGGTATGGTTCAGCAGTGGGAGCCACTAATCATGACATCGGGCGATCGCGCTCTGTTTTTTGAGCGCTATGGTAAGGTCACGCCGGAGAATGTAATTCGTTTTTTGACCTTTGATGAAGCCTATCCCAATTCAATTTTGTCTTGCTTGAATAGTGCACGGGAGAATGCACGATCGGTGCGGGAAATAATTTCATCAGAAATGTGGGAGCAGGTAAATAACTTTTATCACTTTGTTAAAGATGCATCGAAATCAGATGTAGTACCAAACTGGCCAAGCTTTTTCACGCGTGTAAAGCTGGAAAGTCATCTATTTGTCGGCATTACCAATGTGACGATGACCCATAACGAAGCGTGGCATTTTGGACAATTGGGACGTTTTTTAGAACGGGCAGAAAAGACGACGCGCATTTTGGATGTCAAGTATTTCATTTTGCTGCCATCCGTTCGGGACATTGGTAGTACATTAGATGAATTACAATGGGCCGCACTATTACGATCGACTAGTGCCTATGAAATGTACCGCAAACAAGATTTACAACGCATCAATCCGACCGCTGTTGCAAAGTTTTTGTTACTTGATCCAGCATTCCCTCGTTCGATTCGGTTTTGTATTCACCGAGCTGAACGATCGCTGCATCACATTACCGGAACGCCCAAGGGCACTTGGTGTAATCCAGTGGAACGTAATCTTGGAAAGTTACGATCGGATTTGGATTATTTAATGATTGATGAAGTGGTAGGTACGGGATTACACGAGTTTTTGGATGCGTTGCAATCGCGAATTAATACTGTGGATGATTGCATTTTTAAGATGTTTTTTGATTTAAAACCATTAGATGTCATTAATGCTGGTTAAGGATCTAAATACAACACCTAAAATCAAAATAGCTGTGGACATTAGCTTTGAAGGAAGGTTCCCAATGTAAATTATAACGACTTGACACAAACTACTTTACAGTCCCATCAAATTTCGCCTCATAGAATATGGATGCTTGTATCAACTAAAAGATGCCCATCCATATTCTGAAAGTTACCATAGAATTAGAATTCTACCGATCGGTTTTGCCACGCGATGGCGCTTGCTTTAATTAGTCCAAAGTATGGTTCTTGAGTTACATCAATTTGGCGTGCTGATTGAAAGCGTTTGCCTAAGGTTCCGGTGCGAGATCCTTTTTGAATAGATAGAATTTCGCCTTTTGAATTACGAATTCGCAATTCATCTGTGCCGTTATTCATGACCATTTGACATACATAGTCCCGATCGCCATGCCTAAATTCTGCGCCCAAAAAATCATCTTGGGCATGACGCACTCCAATCACTTCAAGTTGCATCGATACGTCTCCATTCCATTCATTGGTTTTAATTCGATAGGCGAGATCTAGAACCTTGGGCAATGGATAATAATCGCCCCAACGCCATGCGATCGCTGCAATTTTTTTACTGGGTTCACCCGTTGCTAAATCATCTTGGGCTAGGGTAAGTTTTAAATGGCCTTTGCCTACAAGTTTTTGCTGTAAAATATGAACATTACGTGTCCAGAATACGGGTTCGGGATTTTCCATGCCGCAGGGATGAAGTGCATCAAGTTCAAGATATAAGTCATAGTCAATATCATTCAAACAAGCTTCTGCATCGACGGTAACGAGTGGTTTTAAATGCTCTGGTTCGAGACAAGTGTGGGCATAGTTTGATAGACGATCGGCTATTGTATCTAAGTTTTCAGCTAGAAATGAAAACCCACCTGCTGCCTTATGTCCGCCGTGTTTTAAGGTTAGTCCCCGACAGCATTCTAGGGCTTCAAAAACATTGAATTCAGGAATTCCTCTGGCGGATCCTCGAATGTGGCTTTGCTCTTCATCTTCGTAGGTACCAATGAATACTGGAACGCCATATCGTTCAATTAATCGGGAGGCGACAATGCCAATTACACCGTGATGCCAATGGGGTTGTACTAGTAATAAAACCCGATCGTTTTTAGCATCAATTTCACTATTTTCATAGTATTGTACGGCTTCATATTCAATTTGTTCACAAAGCTGTTGACGTTGTTTGTTGACGGCTTCGCATTGCATAGCGCGTTCTAATGCAATACCTTCGTCGTCAGTGGTCAACAATTCAATCACTGTCACCGGATCGCCAATTCGACCGATCGCATTAATCCGAGGTCCAAGGCGAAATCCGATCGCATCAGGTTTAATATTTTTGTCGCCGACTACACCGGAAATTTGCATTAGTGCTTGGATTCCGGGGATTTGGGAATGGGGTAGTAGATGTAGTCCTCGGCGTACCCAACGACGATTGACTCCGCGCAATGGTGCGAGATCTGCGATCGTTCCCAAGGTAAATAATTCCAGTAACATATCGCGTAAATCTTGACCGCGCCCTAATGCTTCGGCCAGACATAGTGCCAAAATGTATGCAACGCCTACGCCTGCCATGGTGTAGTACGGCGAAGATGGATCAATTAATTTAGGATTGAGAATTGCATTGGCGGGCGGTATTTGGGGGGGGATGTCGTGGTGATCTGTAATGATGACGGTAAGTCCGAGTTTGCGGGCTAGGGCGATCGGTTGGTATGCCGCAATGCCATTGTCAACGGTAATTACAACGCGAATACCTTCAGCGTGAAAGTCTTCGATAATGCGTTCATTAAGACCATAACCTTCGCTCATGCGGCTGGGAATTGCGTATTCTACGATGGCTCCGAGCGATCGTAATGATCGTAATAATAGTGCTGTGCTGGTCATTCCATCTGCGTCGTAGTCACCACAAATTGCGATCGGTTCGCCATTCTGAATTGCTTGTACTAGTATTTCTAAAGTCAAGGCTAAATCTGGAAAGTCGTCTAGTGGTGAGGGTAGTGCTTCGAGGTCTGGATCTAAAAAGTTTTGTGCGTCTTCAGTGCTGGTAATGCCGCGATTGATTAAAACTTGGGCAATCATGGGAGAAATTCCGATCGCCTTGGCCATCGATCGGGCCAGTGAGGGATTGGCTGGATGAAGTTTCCAGCGTTGATCGGGAATGCTTGGACGATCGGTGAAGGCTGACACAGGTGCTTAGTTTAGAAATAGTGACTGCATCATACCGCGAGTATCAGCCGATGATCTTTTTCTGGAATCGATCGGAGTATGGTTTGTGATAACCCAATGGGAATGAATAGTAATTCTGGTCGGGCAAGAAGCTTAGCCGACAGGCTAGAATGGAAAGTAGTGAACGTAGTCCCAGAGTAAGACGTATGAAAATGTTAGACCGAATTACAAGCGATCCTAATATTTGTCTTGGGCAACCGACGATTCGTGGAAAGCGGATTACGGTTAGCTTTATTCTAAAACTTTTAGCGAGTGATTTGTCAGTTCGAGAAATTGTAGCATCATACCCAGAATTAGAGCTTGAAGATATTCAGCAAGCGCTTAACTATGCGTCCTGGGCTGTTTCCTCAGAAGAGTTTGTAACGCCACGATCAGCATGAATACTCTTCGGTTTATTGCAGATGTTCACATTTCTCCCTTGACTGTCACAACGTT
>JAJAYH010000440.1 GCA_026786325.1 Alkalinema sp. CAN_BIN05
CTCAGGCCGTTGGGGATGAGAATGCTCAGGCGAATGGATTGTTTAAAGTAGGAAGACTGTATTATCGGCTAGATGATCGACATCAAGATGCGCTTGAGAATTATGATCAAGCTCTTGTTCTTTATCAATCTTCAAAAAATCGTCAGGGAGAAGCGAATACGTTACAAGCGATCGGCGATGTCCTTCAATTCCTAGATCAGAGTCAGGACGCGTTAAATCGGTATGAAACGGCGATCGAAATCTATCGTCAAGTGGGCGATCGTCTGGGAGAAGCGAATACGTTAAAAGCGATCGGGGATTTAGAAGAAGATCCAAAAAATGGACTAAATCGATTTAATCAAGCGATGCAAATTTATCAAGAAATCGGCGATCAATATAGTCAAGCGCGAATTTTGGCGACTTCTCTTGCACCTGCTTATATCAAACTCAATCAATCTTACCAAGCAAAAGAATCCTATGAAAAAGCACTGAAATACTTTGAAGAAATTGATCTAGAAGCTGGCATCGAATCTTGCAAAGACAAACTCAGAAATCTCAATCAATAATCTATAAATCCTCGCGACCCTGTCTCACCAAAAATAGGTGACGATCGGACTCCCCGCAAGAAAAAGCCACAGCTTCCCCTTTGGCAAAGTGCGTTGGTCGTTCTGTTGTTGAGCATTGGCTGGCTGGCCGTAAAACCCCATGCTCCCGCGCTACAGAATGGTCAAATAAGACAGGTGAAGTGAGAAGTGCGATCGTTAAATGCGATGAGACCTTCTGTGGCATAATGATAGAATGAAGTTTGATTGGAACCCCATCAAAGCAGAGCGCAACGAGACCAAACACAATGTCTCTTTCCAAGAAGCAGCAAGTGTATTTGATGACCCTCTCTCCATAACCTTTCCCGATCCCGCACATTCGATCGAGGAAGAACGCACTATCATTATTGGGCAATCTAAAAATGGTCGTTTACTCTTTGTCTCCCACCTCGATCGAAATAACATAACCCGTATCATTAGCGCCCGTGAAGTAACCCGTTCTGAAAAGCGAATTTACGAGGAAGAATTTTTATGAATAACAAAGATCTTAGCCCCATTCATCCTGAAGACTTAGACGATGACTTACTGCCTGAGTATGACGAAGACACGCTCAGAACACTTCTAAAAAGCGGCATACGTGGCAAATACATCGATCGTTATCGCCAAGGCACCAATCTGATCAAGCTCGATCCCGACATCGCCGCCGCATTTCCTACCGAGCAAGCCGTCAACGAAGCACTCCGCAAACTACTAGACAACATTAGTCTCGTCGCTTAAGTCACCCTTCTGTGGTTAGGCAATAGCTGGCTGGTCGTAAAACCCCATGCTCCCGCGCTACAGAATGGTGAAGTGAGAACGTCGAATTAAGAGATACTTCTACATTACAATTAAGAAAGTCTTGACTCTGAAAGTAGTTGATAGTCCTCTCTAGTAACTCTGTCATGGTCTAATCAGTATGCCCGCTAAAGATCTCTTTCATGATTGTGTAAGAACTGCCTTGATCAAGGACGGCTGGATAATTAGTCGGCGTTGCATAATTAAGGTATGAACTATGAGGATTTCCCTATGAAATGTCCTGAGTGCAACAGTACTAATATACGTAAAAATGGTATTAAACGAGGTAAACAAAATCACATCTGCTATGACTGTCGTCGTCAGTTTGTGATTCATAATGATGAGACTCCGGGCTACAGTGATGAAACTAAGCAAGAATGTCTAAAAATGTATGTCAATGGCATGGGTTTCCGGGCTATTGAACGAGTGAAAGGGGGTTCATCATACAACTATTATCAATTGGGTTCGGATTGTTGGTGAAAACCTTCCTGATGCCTATGAACCAGACCAGATTCCTCAAGTTGGAGAATTGCATGAATTACAAACCTTTGTTCGGTCAAAAAAAACAAGATCTGGCTGTGGACTGCCGTTGACCATTTCAAAGTGGGAATTTTAGGGTGGGTTTTAGGCGATCATAGTGCGGAAACCTTTGGCCTGCTATGGGCGGTGGTTGCAACCTGGCAATGCTACTTCTATGTCACGGATGGCTGGTCGGTTTACCCGTGCTTCATACCAGACGGAGATCAAATTGTTAGTAAGACTTATATGACTCGGGTCGAAGGGGAGAATACAAGACTCCGCCACTATCTAGCCCGCTTACATCGAAAGACTCTGTGTTATTCCAAGTCCGAAGAAATGCTGAGACACTCGATTAGATTGCTACTTCATTATCTCAAATTTTGGGATGTGCCGATACCTTGAGCCTTCATACCGCAAATCTGCAACGCCAATTAGTCGTGATCCTTACAGTCTGAAGGTGGGGAAGAAAGATCTTTTTATAGATTTGGGAGCTGAAAAAATACTGGCGGCTGAGAAAGGCTTACAGAAAATTGCGATCGAAATCAAAAGTTTTGTGGGGGCTTCTGAAATTAAAGATTTAGAGTTAGCGATCGGTCAATATGTTTTGTATGAAAATGTTTTAGCCCGTGTCGAACCCGATCGAGTCCTTTATCTAGCCATCCGAGAATCTAGTTTTCTTAAATTATTTGAACAGGAAATCGGTCAAATTCTTCTAGAAAACGATGTCCTTAAGTTATTGACGTTCAATCCTGAAACAGAGGTTTTAGTTCAATGGATCGATTAATGCAGTATCGCCAAATTATCCGATCGGTACTTCAACCCTATGTTGAAATATCCTATGCCAATGTTCAAGTCAGAAATCTTGCAGCATTTGATGATCAGACCAATCAATATGTGATCCTTTCCGAAGGATGGGATCGTCAGCAGCATCTCCATGGTTGTTTGATTCATATTGAAATCGTGAATGGTAAAGTTTGGGTTCAAGTGGATGGAACAGAAGATGGTATTGCAGAAGCATTAATCCAGGCAGGTATCCCAAAAACAGAAATTGTATTGGGATTTCATGAACCTGAAATTCGTCCTTACACCGGATTTGCGATCGCATAAAAATTACCTCTCGATCGGTATTTTCACGCGAGATCTTTAGTCTACACTGCAATAGAAACGATGGATGATGTCCCGATCAGCATTGAGAATGAAGAAAATTTATTTCACCATTCTCAATGCCCTATTTATTGATTTTGATTAATCGCCGCCTGAACCCGATCGATCGCCGTCCGATCGCCCAAGACTGTATACAATTTCAGCGCTTTCTCTAGGGAGAAAATGGCCCCTTTACGATCGCCTGCTGCCAATCGAGCCAGACCTTGAACTTCGTGTGGAATCGGGTTTTCTGGATCTTTTGTGATAGCTTTACCGCAATCTTGGAAGGCTTTGGGATCCTTTTTTTGAGCGCGGGCTAAGCACAGATGTGCGCTGAGTTCAGCCGTGGGTTCCTTGATTTCACCGCCTTCTGAAGGATCATTGACGCTTTGAGAACAGGTTTCAAGTGCATCGGGGTTTCCAGATCGGGCTTCTATTGAACATAAGAAACTTGCGCTATCACGATATGGATTTAATGTTATTGATTGTTTGAGATCATTCAGGGCTTCGGTGTAGCTACCTTGATTGAATTGCGCAACCGATCGCAAGTAATAAGCGTCGGATTTTAATTCAGGTTTGGTTGTTAAATCAATGGCATTAGTTGCATCGGTGAGTGATCCGAGATAGTCGTAGGTTTGTTGCTTCGATTTGGAACGATCGAGATAGGCATTTACTTTTTTGGGTTCAAGTTGAATGGTCCGATCGAGATCTTCAATTGCCCCTAAATAATTTTCGGCAGTGGTTTGAGCAGTGGCACGACCGTAGTAAGCATCCGCATTATTGGGTTCTAAACTTAAGGCACGGGTAAAGTTTGCGATCGCCCAATCTCCATCATAAGTTTCGGCTTGGACATTGGCGCGATCGATAAATTGTTGTGCGGTGAGTTTTGGGATTGGGCGGGTTGCGAGTTTGACATAACTTTCGGATGTGAGTTGTGTGGGCTGGAGTGCACTGGTGGCGGCGATACTGAATATGGTGCTGATCGTAGTACTCAAGTCTAGTTCTGGGTTGTCTTTAGTATTTTTAGGTTGTAAAATTTTGGTTAAACCAAGTTGATTACCAAGGGCGAGTAGGGCGGGCGGATTGAGGTAGGCATAACCCATATTTTGTTTGGGTAGAGGGGCGATCGCGTCTTGGAAATGTTTGGCTTGGTCGAGGGGTTGCCAGGGTTTGGGAAGGAGATTATTTGCGGTATCGGCTCCACTGAGAATGGCAAGGGTGTCCTGGGTGGTCCATTGGTAGGCAAAGAAGCTGACGGGTTTAGGCGTTGGCGGTGTTGATTTGTTCGGTGTTAATTTGTTTAGTTTAGTCGGGCTTACAACTTCCCAACTGGTGAGAGTTGTGTTGCCTATTGTACGGGTAGCGACTTTGAATTCACCGTTGGATAATTTGATTAATGCGGTTTCGACTTTTTTGAATGCAGCCGTTGCAGCAGGCCGATCGCTGGTTTGGAAGAATGCGCCGAAGCCGATCGCGAGTTTGGGGTCTAATTGTTTCAGGGCGCTTCCTTGGCTGGGGAATGCGAACCCGATGTATTCTTTATCCATCCAGGGAAAGATGTCGCGATCGTCGATGCCCACCACGCTCTGGCTGCCGTCTCGGAAGCTTTTTAGTCCTTGTTTAGTAGTTGGATTGGTTTCTAAAACTGTGGTGAGGGCGCGCCAGAAGAATGCGAGGTTTGTGCTGCCGCTTATGCCGTAGTTGACGGCGGGAACTCTTGAGATGAGGGCGTTGGGGCTGTTGACGGTTTGAATGAATGAATCGGGGATTGGCGACTTGAAATGGATACCGATTTGGGCTTGAATGCCTTCGGGGGCGGCCCAGACAAATCCGTCGATGCCGTCGGATCCGCTGTTAATGAGTTGACTTAATTGTTCGGGGGTTTGGCTTTGGAAGAGTGGGAAGTTATTAAGTTCTTTGAAGGGTGAGGGAGTGCTGAGTTGATTGCTTTTAATCAGGTTACCGAGGTTGGCATAGCCGGAGATTAGGGCTTTGGGATAGCGATCGTCGGAGATCATGCGTTGGTAGCCTGGGACGCTGGAGAGACGGCGATCGGGCGAGGCTTCGGCATCAATGATTTGTTGAATGGCAGAAATGCTTTCTGAGGTGATGACAAATCCGCTTTTCAAATAGGCGGCGGCAAATCCACCGATTTCGATCGTTTTTTGAGGTTGGGTTAGGGTTTCGATCGCCGCTGGTCGGTCTTTGACTATCGGTGCAGTAGTTTTTACGGAAGCATCAGTTTTTACGGGTTCTTGTTTTTCTTGTGAAGACTTCAATATTTTGAAAAGGAAATTAGGTACTTTCTCTGATTCCCAGAAGAGAATGCTGGTCCCGTTGTAGAGGCGTGTGGTGGGGAGTTTGTCTCGACTGCGTTTGATCCGATCGAAGAACCGTGGCATTTGGGTCGGGTCTTTGACAGGGGCTACTGTGGCGTAGGTGGTTTTGGTTTGCTCTGGATTAAGCATGATGACGGTACCAACTGGCCCGCTGATCCATGGGGCAATGTCGCCGTGGTAGTTAAGTCCTGATCCTAGATTTGAGAACATCGGGCCGGGAGTGGTGAAGTCTTGTGGGAAGGTTTTGAATTTGGTGAGGTCTTGCCAGAGTTGGGGTTCGGGATTGACGAATACAACGCCGACGATGCTGTCTGGGAGGAGTTGACTGACGGCTGGAAATTCGATGGGTCTTGCGATCGTTTCGGCGCTGGCAATTCCTATGAGGGAAAGGGTTGCGGCGATCGGTGTAATAAGTGAACCCAAAAGAATTGAAGCAGCGAGTCGAGTCGTCATAAGAAGTCCCAGAGCAGTATGTGATCTGTAGATAAGGGTACTCGTTTTATCAAAACCTGCAAGATTTCATGACAGACTAATTTGATGGGTTTCGATCGTGAATAATGAATTGGGGGGATTTAGCGATCGGGATTTAGATCAAAGGTCAGTAGATTGATTCCGGAGTTTTTGAATATCGCCGATCGGCAGTCCTGTCGTTTGTTCGATCGTCTCATCATCCAAAATCGGTAATAAACGAAGTGCCGTTTGTACCTGATTTTCTCGAATTCCTTGTTCAATTCCTTGTTTTATTCCTTGCTCTAAAGCTTTAACTGCAACGCCTCGTTGATCGTGTATGAAGAATGATTGACGATGTTGCTCATCAAGTTCTTCACGGGTCAAGGTCGCTTTGTTGGCGATCGCAAAGGCATGATTCATCTCGGGAATTTCAGCCATTTTTTCAGGAATGGTCTCCAAATCTGGCGCATGTTGTAGAAAATAAATCCATCGATCGCTTAAGCTTTCTAATTCAGAGAGCGATCGTTTAAATTTCGGTAATTCGACAAAGACTAATTCCAAATCCTGAATTGGATAATCTATTAAACAGTCTTTTTCTTGCAACATAAAGCGAGAGAGGTACTGCTCCATATCGTCAAACATGATAAAGTCGGTAATAGTCAACGCAATGACTGGATTTAGATTTGCATAGAATTGCCCTTCAGCGAGTTCGATAGAATAGGCTTTGGCGGCATTGTATAGAATACGTTTTTCAAACCCTGCTACGTTCAAAACCTGCATTTCAATCACGACCATTTCGCCCGTCTTCAATTCAGCTTTAATATCGAGGTATGTGGACTTGAGTCCTTTAATGATCGGTGCTTGGTAAGGATTAATGATAGTTAAATCTTGAATCGCTGGTTCTCCTGCATAGAGAATCCCATTTAGAAAACTAATTAAAATGTCATGACTTTGTTCTGAGCCAAAGATCTTTTTAAACGCAAAGTCTGTTCTGGGGTTTATGAAGATCATAATTAGAGGCGGTGATTATTTATAGCGTATCAGATTAATCTCCATACTCTATCTAGTTTAGCAGTCGGTTGGGGGACTATAATAGTTGTCTGCAATGACTTGTTCTTATTATAGTTGCGACGTTAACTTTTGAATAGCAGTATTGATCAAAGTCTGTCCTTCTTCAACCGATCGGATTTGGCTCAAGTTGGCCCTTAATTCATTAGCACCCGCAAATCCTTTGCAATACCAAGTCATATGTTTTCGCGATTGATAAATGCCACGATCGCCTTTGTATTCTGCTAGCATTTGTAAATGTTCAGCCGCACATTGAAGAATTTGAATAGTGGTTGGCTTTACTTTTTCAATCCCATGTTTCAGATAGTAATCAATCTCTCCCACCAAAAACGGATAACCCAACGTCCCCCGTGAACACATCACACCATCCGCTCCCGTGATTTCCAAACATTTCACCGCAGACTCCACCGAATCAATATCGCCATTTGCAATTACCGGAATATCCAATTGTTCTTTAACTTGACGAATCCAATCCCAATCTGCAGGCCCGTTGTAAGCTTGTGCCCGAGTTCTGGCATGAACCGTAATCATTTCGGCTCCCGCATCTTGCAATCGTTGTGAAAAGTCTAAAATATTGATTTCATTATCATCCCAACCAA
>JAJAYH010000441.1 GCA_026786325.1 Alkalinema sp. CAN_BIN05
AAGCATTGGCATCGGAACTCCCGGACCCGCCGACGCAACTGGGCGCATCGCAAGACTAGCAATTAATTTACCTGGATGGGTGAATGTACTTATTGCCGATCGTATAGAAGCCCAACTCAAAATCCCTTGTACCGTTGGGAATGATGCAAATTGCGCGGCATTAGGAGAACAATGGCAGGGCGCAGGACGACAGTATCAAAATATAATCATGCTCACTCTGGGAACAGGAGTCGGCGGCGGAATCATTCTGAATGGACAATTATTTATGGGCCACAATGGGGCAGCGGGTGAATTGGGATCGATTAGTTTTATCCCGATGGCCATCCCTGTAATAGTGGCAATCATGGATCACTCGAACAACAACTTTGCATTAGTTCAATTGTACGACGATCGGGAAAAGATCCAGAGATATTAGGACAACTCGCAAAAGCTGGAGACCCTTATGCACTAGCCTTTTGGGAATGCTATGGTCGAGATTTAGGAATAGGATTAACGACATTGATCTATGTACTAAATCCAGAGGCGATCGTCATTGGTGGTGGAATTTCTGGTAGTAGTGAGTTCTTTTTTAAAAGTGCAATGATTGAAATGCAAACGCGAGTTTCGGTCCCATCACAAGGAACTCAATTATTAAAGGCAGAACTGGGAAATCAGGCCGGAATGTATGGGGCAGCAAAATTAGCGTTGAAAAGAGTGCTTAAGCGAATACCTTTAGAGGCACACAATTTTAGATAGTCGATCGAGCGCCCCTTGAAAAGACCGATCCGTCTTTATAATAAAAGGTAGATGCGATCGTGCCACCATCATAATTTTCCAAGATAAATACATCAATCTCCTCACCGACTTTGGCTTCAAACGTGTCTTCGGGACCGAGCCAAACAAACGTCTGTTGATCGATTTTCTGAATATACTGTTACCTCTGCATCACCAAATTCGAGATCTCAGCTTTAGAAATAGCGAGAACTTAGCGAGTACTTAGTGAGTACTTGTGGAGTACTGCGATCGATTCTCTACGAGACGGCAAAACCGAACGCAAAGCCATCTTCGATATTTATTGTCAAGCCGAAAGTGGTGAACGCTTTATCGTCGAAATCCAAAAAACAAAATACAACTTTTTCAAAGACCGCAGCATCTACTACTCGACCTTCCCTATCCAAGAACAAGCACTGAAAAGAGATTAGAGCGACCAACTTAGTGCAGTCTATACCGTCGGCATCTTAGACTTCATTTTTGATGATCACAAACAGGATCCAACCTTTCTGTACATTATCCAATTAAACAATGGTAATTGCTCAGCTTACGGAGAACAAGGATTTGAGTGGGGCTAATGCAATAACAAGGGAATCTAACACGGATAACCCCCTTCAGATATCGTTAAGCCAAAAATATCCTTTAGCATCTGTTGCATCCGACTGTAGCTAATCCCATGGCTGTAGCGCATCGTCGTTATCAATGCCATAATCCGAGGCCCAAAGTGACTCCTGCCCTCTAGGTCGGGCGGGACAGCAGCAAATTGATTTATCGTAGCGTTGCAGGAGCTGTTCAGAACTACTTGGAATCACCTCACCACAGGCCACACAGCTTGTTAATTCTGCTTTGATGATTTGGTCTGGATTCTCGTTTAATCGATGACCGCCCCCACTCGCCCCAAGCTCCCCGATCGTTTGCCTCGTCTTTGAGCTATTTTAGGGCGGGAAGTTCTTTCACAGCATCACTCTATATGGCTTTCAGCTTTTGTCGATTCCACCCTAATTGAGCAATTACATGTAATCTACATGACTTCCACGGCAGAAACATCCACGAAGTGATCGGTAGAACCCAATTCTTCTTCCGGAATCTTCACAGTTTTGGCATCCGATCGCTGTTGTTTTAGCATGGCATTTCTATCTTTGATCGCAGAACTAATCTCTGATGCAACTAGGGTAATTAGTACCGCATCATCAATTTGGCCTACGATCGGGAATACATCCGGTAAAATATCGATCGGGCTAATCAAATATATCAACGTACCCCCAATAATCCACCATCGGTATTTGGGATTTGCAACAATTTTGCGGTACCAACTGTACAGAATTTGAAGGGGATAGGTCGTCATGGTTGAGTAGCCTTTTGGTGAGTGCTAGAGAATTGATTGAAGACAGATTTAGCCAACTTCGACAGCATTGACATCGACGGACTCGGCGGCTTGGTCAGCGGCGGCTTGGTCCGATCGCTTTTGTTTGATGTTGGCATTGCGATCTTTAAGTAGGGATGCAATTTCGGTGGCGAGAAGCGTAATTACGACGGCATCGTCGATTTGTCCGATAATTGGAAATACATCTGGAATAATATCGATCGGGCTGAGAACATAAAGTAACGTTCCACCAATCACCCACCAACGATATTTAGGATTTGCGACAATATCACGATACCAGTTGTAAAGAGATTCTAGTGGAAATGTCATGTTGAATGCCTTTTAAGTAAGTTTGTTTTGTAACTTGTTTTGTGAGTTAGAAGCGTTTGCTTTGCTTCGTTTGCCCACAAATGAATCTTCGCAAATTACAAGCTAAATTCCTAGTCCTTTTTCATCGGATAACCGATATGAAATAAGTCGTATAAACCTCATGGGGACTTACTTTGAGAGCCTTAACGTGCTTTTTGTTCGGTTCTCAAGATACGGTACGATCGGTCTCTCTCTTTAATGTTTGTCGTATTAATCCTACTAATAGTTATTATGCTTTCAAAACCTGTTCTCTCAAAACTTGTTCTCATTGGTGGTGGCCACAGTCATAGTGTTGCGCTTTTGAATTGGCTGAGCCAGTCGCCAACATTCCCCGATCGCCCGATCGCCGATATTACTCTTATTACTCCGAATACTCAGACAATTTATTCTGGGTCTGTACCTGGGCATTTAGCGGGTTGGTGGAATCGGGAAGCTTGCGCAGTGAATGTGGCTGATTTGGCGGAATCTTTGGGGATAAAGGTTGTTCTTGATGAGGCGATCGGTCTGGATCTAGCTAAACAATGTATTATTTCTCGCAACCATGGCG
>JAJAYH010000442.1 GCA_026786325.1 Alkalinema sp. CAN_BIN05
GGCCAAGACTTGCCGACCTTTGACATCAATTACCCAATATTCTGGGACACCTAGTGCTTCATAGAGACGTTTCTTTTCATCAAGATCCGAGGCTAATGTGGTATCCGAAACTTCCCCAACTAAATCTGGGACAGCCCATTTATCCAGATTAATTCGACGCAGTTCGCCTTTGTTCCAAGTTGGAGCATTGTCACCCAAATACAAAACCAAATCAGGTGCAGCCGCTTGTCTCCCTAATTTCTCCATCAAGCAACCACCCAACGATTTTGCAGTCTGCTCTGGATGCAGACTAAACCAAAAAGCAATGATTATTGTGAATAAATCATTGACTTCGGCATGTTTAATTCCTTCCCAGCCCATCGCATTCACCAATAGAAATCCATCATGAAAAAATAGTCGCAACCGTTCAGGCGTATTACGATCGTCGCGCTGCCGTTCGTAATCTGCCCAAGTTGCAGCTTGCCAAATGGGAGCATCAGTAATTTCTTTTTGTTTCAAATCAATAGAGGTGATCATAGGATTCCAATATCTATTTCTAATTCCCCCTTTTTAAGGGGGTTGGGGGGATCAGGATTCAATTTATATTCAGTATAAAGCAACAACGAAACGATCGACGCAGCAAGTCACTACAATTGATTTCGCATTTTAAGTTGGAGATAACGATCGACCAATTGATCTGAAATTTGATTGACGGGAGCATCTAGCACTAACACACCTTTGCGCTTCAATTGTTCAAATGCAACCTGACGTTGAGCTAATAGATCCAACGCCACCGATCGTTCGTAGGCTGCTGTCAGCCGATCGCCCCCGTCCTCAGTACTATGCGCAATACGATCGATTTCGGGATCCCGCAATGCCACACAAAATGGTAAATAGCGCGGGGCCAATCGTCCCAAGGCAACGAGTAGTTCTGAAGATGCAGTAGTATCTATTAAATCCGTAATGACAACAACCAATGCTCGACTCGATTGCTGACTCAAAATAGAATTAACTGAGGTCAAATAGTCGGGTTCTGTTAAATCAGGTTGAATCGGCGTGAGTTTTTCCAATAATCGCTGAAAATGAGCTTCTCCACGTTGCGGTGGAATCCAAGTATGAATGGCTCGATCGAATACCGCTACTCCCACCCGATCGCCCCGTTTAATTCCCGTTAAGGCCAATGCCAATGCTGCATTCAATCCCCAATCAAACCGCTGCAATGATTCAACATTCGCCGTCATCAGCCGTCCACGATCGAGCATGATGATCATTGTTTGTTCTTGTTCAGGTTCCAAAACCCTTACCAAAGGACGACTTCGGCGAGCCGTCGCTTTCCAATCAATCAATCTAGGATCATCGCCTTCACCATATTCCCGAAGTTCTGCAAATTCTGTGCCAATTCCAAATTTACGCCGTTGTTTGAGTGCGCCGGAGGTTTGCAATGCTAGGTGAATGGTCAGCGATCGTAAGGCTAATAAATCAGGATAAACATTTACTATTTCTGTTTCGTGAGTTTTCCAATCCATCCAAACCAAACCCCAAGGACTGAGTTGCCGTACTTGAATTTTGCCCCATTTATAAGCTCCGCGCAGAGTTGGTTTTGCGGTGTAAGTGAGCTGTTTGGTTTCGTATGCTGCAATTTTAGTGGATAGAAACGCCTGAGAGACGGTGAAATAGTCAAGTGGATAGCCGTCTCGAATTTGAACTGTGGCGGGGCGATCGCCGGATTGTAAGGTCAATATTACCGGATTGTCTCGGCCAATGGAAAGTTTTGACTGCGGCTGACGAGTGACACGTATTTTTTTTTGGCGGCCATTCCAAATGTCTAGTAATGCTAAAAGCAAAATTACAATATCAAAAAGCAACATTAAAACTAATGCAATCACGATCGTATTCCCACCCCCACCCAATGCCACAAAAACAGTCACAATAAGACCGCCGA
Organism: Alkalinema sp. CAN_BIN05; assembly: GCA_026786325.1. Taxonomy (GTDB): domain Bacteria; phylum Cyanobacteriota; class Cyanobacteriia; order Leptolyngbyales; family Leptolyngbyaceae; genus JAAFJU01. Next base: position 1,922 of record JAJAYH010000442.1, read on the forward strand.
GAGTGAGAAGTAGATACGATCGAAGAGTTGGAATCATAATGACATTACAGAGTTGCTAATCTTATTTTATACCAAATCAACTGGCCTCGATCCTCCTAGCCCCCTTAATAAGGGAGGACTGGAAATAAGGAGGACTGGAAATAGAACTCATTCTCTTAGTCCACCTTACCAAGGGGAATTTAGTGGGATCAAGCCTTTATTGCTATTATCATCAATTCAAAACTACTCCCATCGATCAAGTTCTGCCAACCAATATTGAACCCTCGCGATCGTAGTAGCTCGTCTTGATTCAAAGGTAGCAGTAATCCAAATTAATGCCAATCCCAATGTAATTCCTAATGCCCAAAGTAACATGGAGTAATTACTAATGAATACAATAAGTTTTTAAATTTCATTCAAACTTTTTTTATGATTTATAGATTGAGGTGAGCCATAAAAATCTATTAGTAAAGTTGGATGATTCTGACCTTCTTGTATCTCTTTAACAACTTCGATATAATTATTAGTATCAAATTCAGCCTTAGATTTCTATAGGGAATAATTATTAATTCAGTATTTGTGAATTAATCAGATTGAGAATTCATTGGGCTATCTAGCATCTTTAGAACGATCGTCTTTCCATAGCCATCTGGAGCATGGATGATGTTGATCCGATCGCCTAAATTTAAAGGAATCACATGGTCAAAAACACCAAATAAACCTGTAATCTAAATTTGAGCAATTCGCATAGTATTCTCTCAACATTTCAAACTAACCGCGACTACCTATCTCCGAAATACAAGCAATCACAATCCCCATAATGGATCCGATCAAAACCTGAAACGGCGTATGACCGAGTAGCTCTTTCAAATGAATCTCAGTTAAATGATGATCGCCCGTAAACAACTCATCGATCATTTGATTCAGAATCTTCGCTTGTTTACCCGCTGCTTGTCGTACACCCGCCGCGTCATACATCACAATGATCGCAAATACAGTCGCGATCGCAAATTCTCCACTCTCCAATCCCTTACGCAATCCAATATCTGTCGCCAATGCCGTCACTAAAGCTGAATGAGAACTCGGCATTCCGCCACTTTCAAAAATAACGCGAAAGTTTAATTTGCCATGGTAAATGAGTTCCACAACCACCTTGCTGAGTTGGGCGAGAACACACGAGAGAAGCGAAACAATGAGAACGTGATTGTTCAGGACAGAGCCAAAAGATTGCATTGGGTACGGTGTCGCTTGGGTAAATGTTAAGGCTAATTCTTGCGGGCGGTGATGTAGTCTGCGATCGCCATCAATGGTAAGGCTTTTTCACCAAACCCCGAGACTTCGGCTTTCGCTTGATGAACTAACGCTTGAGCTTGACGTTTAGATTCCTCTAGTCCCCAAAGTTTAGGATAGGTCGCTTTTTCGGCGGTTAGATCTTTACCCGCCGATTTGCCCAGTTCCTCGCTGGTGGCGGTAATGTCCAGAATGTCATCGACAATCTGAAACGCAAGACCAATGCTTTTTGCATACCGCAGGAGTTTTGCACGATCGGCCTCGCTAGCCCCGCCCACGATTGCCCCCGTCAACACTGCCGCCTCAAGCAATGCCGAAGTTTTATGATTGTGAATAAATGTCAGGGTTTCAATAGGAATATTAGGATTCCCCTCAGACTCAATATCCACAACTTGGCCGCTAACCAAATCGCCCATGGCCCGCCCCAGCCGCGAAATCACTTCTAAAATCCGATCGACAGGCACATTCCGTGTTTCCCGTGCCACATATTCAAAGGAATACGCCAATAAGCCATCCCCCGCCAAAATCGCCACCGCATCGCCGTAAACCTTGTGATTAGTGGGATTCCCACGACGAAAGTCATCATTGTCCATGGACGGCAAATCATCATGAATCAGCGACATCGTGTGAATCATTTCCAGCGCACAGGCCGTGGGCATGGCTTGGTCTATGGTTGCCCCGACAAGTTCTGCGGTAGCGAGACACAAAATCGGGCGAAGTCGTTTTCCTCCCGCCAACAGGGAGTAGCGCATTGACTCAAAAACGGTGTCAGGATACTGCATAGGGAGGGCATTGTTGAGAGCAGCCTCGACCAATTGCTGCTTTTGCGTCAGATATGACTTGAGATCAAATCCCGTCAAATTTATTTTTTCGCTCGTTGCTACCATTTCAGCCTTCTCCCTTGAGTCCCCAGTCTTAAGATAATAAAAGAAACATGATCACTTAATCCATGATCAATTGATACAACATCAAGATAACTACGACGAAAATCGTTTTTTGTAGCTCTCCACCGTATTACACAGCAGCATCGCCACCGTCATTTGCCCCACTCCGCCCGGAACAGGAGTGATGTAACTGGCAATCTCCTTCACGGCTTCAAAATCCACATCGCCCACCAGTCGGCTCTTTCCGTCCGGCAACGTAATACGGTTCATGCCCACATCAATCACCACAGCCCCCGGCTTCACCATATCGGGCGTGACCAAATTGACCTTGCCGACAGCAGCCACCAAAATATCCGCTTCCCGCGCAATCCCTGCCAAATTGTCCGATCGGGAATGGGCAATGGTAACGGTTGCATTTTTCTCCAGCAACATCAACATTTGCGGCTTACCCACTAAAATACTGCGCCCAATGACGACCGCTTTTTTACCCGCGATCGGAATATTGTAGGCTTCGAGCATTTTCATCACACCTGCTGGGGTACAGCTCCGCAAGCCCTCATCACCGCGCACCAGACGACCTAAATTATCCGGGTGCAGACCATCCGCATCCTTGGTTGGATCGATCGCCAATAGCAACGCCGTCGAGTCTAGATGATCCGGCAGCGGCAATTGCACCAAAATCCCATCAACCCGATCGTCATAATTTAAGGCTTCAATGGTTTGGATCAAAGTCTCTTGAGTTGTTTCGGTAGGAAAATGCTTACCAAACGAGATCATCCCGACCTTCGCACAGGCTTTTTCTTTATTGCCGACATACGCTGCACTGGCCGGATTATCACCCACCATCAGAACCGCCAAACCGGGCGATCGACCATTTTTGGCCGTGAGAAGTTGAATTTCGGTAGCCATCTCAGTATAAATCTTTGCCGAGAGAGCTTTTCCGTCAAGCAGTTGAGCAGTCATGGGACACACGCTTTTGGGATAGACAAATTATAGTCTCTCAGATCTAGTCTGCTGCGATCGGAAAATCCCAAAAGAAATTTAAATTTTCTGGTGTAAAAAATTAGATTTGCGCGCTACACTCTTCTTTCTACAGGGACAACAAATTCCTAGCACTTAAGTTTTTCACCGCTTTAAATCCCAAGATGGTTCGGCACGCTATGGCTTTGTTCAATCCCAAGTTCAATCCTAAATTGAGTTATAAATTCTCAAATACGTCGCTGAATATCATGCTGCTATTGGGGACGATCGCTCTAAGCAGTTGCGCTCCCACGGTCCCCACGTCCAGTATCCAGACCCAGCCAGCCGATCAACAGGTGCAGGTAAAGGGAAAAGTCATCACCGTTGCGCCCATGATCAATCAAGTGGCCTACGAAGTTCAGGATAGTGGGGGATCGATTTGGGTGATGAGTCAAAAACAGCCTCCCAGACTAGATAGCGAAATCAGCATCGCAGGGAAA
>JAJAYH010000443.1 GCA_026786325.1 Alkalinema sp. CAN_BIN05
ATGGCATCCTGCATATCAATCTCATTCACCGATTCAGAAAGAGAAAGAATTTCCTGAAGCTGCTCACGGGGTGTCCGGTGCATCCCAATCATTAAGCGACAGCAAGCACCACTCTCCCCCGCAAAATTCTCAACATATCGATCGAGTTGCCGCCAACCTCGGAGATTAAAATACCCCACACAGAAATCAGCCCGCTTTGCCGTCTCTAGACTATCCTGCAAACTGGGCAACAGCTTTTGATCAATATTGTCAAAAATTCTAGGCATTTGAGCATTCCTAACCCGTCTTTACAAAGCCATATCTCAGCAATCCTCGCAGCTAACCGAACTTTAATCAATACCAACAGAATTGCGATCGCCTTTCTGATTTTGTCAAGAAATTCAAAGCTAGAAAGATCACCACAATGCCTCAACAAAATGGTATCGATCGGCAACTTAAGATTGATAATGCCAGGATCAATCTTAGTTCACTCGATCCTAGACGCTTTGGCTTGACGAGGCACTAGCCATCCCAACGATATTGAGCGGGCATATCCTGAACCTTTGTAAATTCACCACGACGGGCACAATGGCCTAAGGTCACTCCAATTTTTTGGCGAGTCTTCGGCATGGCATCTGCGTTGACTGCGCCATAAATCCCAGCAATCACTTCATCTACATTAAAAATGCGACCGGATGCTCCTTGCACAACTTGAACGATCGCTTCGGCTGGAGTTAAGCCTGAAAATGCAGATTCTAATTCAGGCGATGCCGCACCACTATTCAATCTAGTTTTCTTTCCGGCTTTTGTTGCGATCGATTTAGAAGACACAGCTTTACCCTTTGGGGCTTTGGCGATTACTTCGATCGCTTCTACTTTAGATTGGCGAGTATAGGCTCTTTTGGCCGTCAGCGCAGTGGCTTCACCTAACAGCGCATTGATATGAGAAATATTTGCATCTACAGTTTGAGATGCTTGGGCAACTGCCGCTTTCACAATGCCATCGCGTTCTTTGAGCAAGCGACTGCGTTGTTGTTCGAGTTGTTTTTTAAAGTCTGAAGTTAGAACGCTAAAATCCATAATAGACAAATCTTCTAAAAGAATAATTCAGTATATCGGGGATTTTATAAATGAGATCAATTTTTTAAATTAATCATTCTCCATGTCTAAATTCGCTTAGTTTTATTCACCGGGTTTTATTCACCGGGCTTTATTCACCTGACTAAATACAGAGCTAACTTTTTGTAATTCGATTGGTTCGGAAGGTAACATTTGCGCCATCTTGGGTTTGTTCAAGGAGGACTCGGGGAGTCGGTTTTGCGGTTTGGTCCCAGTACATGTTGGCAAGGCGACCTTGAATTGTGGGTTGCCATGAGTCATTCTCTTGACCTGGGCTAAGGAAGGTCTCGATACAATCCGTAATTTGGTTAATAGTTTGGGAGGTAGCTTGGGTCGGGAGCTTAACAATTTTTATTTCAACTCGAAATAGAACACGCTTCGTTCCCTTGGGTTGGCCATCAGGGTGGTGTTCAACGTCAAAAATTTGATCGATTTGTCGGCTAGTACTGGCGACCCCAAGTTCGCCGTCTTGTACTTGGGTCGGTCGTAAGGCTACTGTAATTTGCTGTTTAATTTTAATTTTAATTTGGTTGACAATCTCAAGCCGGAATCGCTCTTCAGACATCCGCATTCGGATATAGTCCAAGTTCACATCCCGAGAATGAATTAAATCAGGATTTTTTTCCATCTTAGTAATGGTGCCCGCTGCGAGTTCAATCCGACGGTGCAGTTCTTGATTTTTTAGCGTCTCAAATCTCAATTTCTTGGTCAGGCGGCGATGTTCTAAGGCACTAGTGATGCCCAGGACTGAAATAGCAATCGCTAGTCCCAAGGTGCTGTATTGCCAAATGGGCGATACTAAATCGTTAGTATTTACGTTTGTGTTGTTCGGTGTGGTGGGTGTTGCGATCGTTGCCTTAGGTCTAGGAACTTGGGCAAATATCGGGGAGGACATGGGGGTAAGCATGGCAGTGGTAAGAAATGATTATCGTCGATTAGGCTGTACAAGAGTATCTAAAAATAATTTTAGAGGTGGATGCTGGGATCTAAATTAATATTATGCTTTGGTATAGCTTGCCCCACACATAACAAAAATCTACTAATCCAGTTTGAACTTAGATGATTTTGGTTCATGCCCATAATCCATACAGTGATATGAGATAGGTTTATGGACTGGTTATATCTTTCTTAACGTGGTGAGCGTTTAACAATGTCATATTGGCAACACGATTTGCAACAAGGTCCAAGACAGGATGGGCAAGCTTCAATCTCCACATTAGATCCATTTAGAGTTCGGTTGGTGGCGACGGATATGGATGGAACCTTGACCCGATCGGGGCGATTTAGTTCCGCATTACTACGGGATTTAGAAGCATTGGCCTCAGTCGGGATTCCGGTTGTCATTGTCACGGGACGATCGGCGGGCTGGGTGAGCGGGCTGCTTCATTATTTGCCTATTGTGGGGGCGATCGCTGAAAATGGCGGAATTTATTATGCATCATCTGGCCCAGAATCCGATCGGGGTGGTATGGGCGAATTTCTAGTCCCGTTGCCAGACAACCATCGAGAACGGCTAGCGGGAACGTTTAAAAAATTGCAGCAACAGTTTCCCTATCTTCAAGAATCTCCAGACAATCGGTTTCGGCTGACGGATTGGACGTTTGATGTGGCCGGATTGAGTCAGGCTGATTTGAAAGAAATCGATCGGCTCTGTCAATTGGATGGCTATTCATTCACCTACAGCACCGTTCAATGTCATATCAAACCGCCGTCTCAGACCAAAGCTGCGGCGTTACATCGGGTCTTAAGCCAGCATTTTTCAATGATTTCGCCAGAGTCCGTTGTCACAGTGGGCGATAGTCCAAATGACGAAACCTTGTTTACCTTTCCACTCTCCGTTGGGGTCGCAAATCTGAATCATTATGTAGACCAACTCGTACATCTACCAAACTATTGGACCGATGAAGAGGCCGGAATCGGGTTTGGGGAATTAGTGAGACACTTGACGTAAATTTGACGCGAAAGTCCGATGGCGACGCCGATAGTATTTCACAAAACTTGTTAGAATGATTGGACTTGACGACTAACCTCCTTCATTAGATTCAGAAAATTAAGAATGACTGTAAAACCCGATTGGCTACGTGTGAAGGCTCCTCAATGGGAACGCATCGGAGCTGTGACCGAAACCCTACGCGACCTCAGTCTCAACACGGTTTGCGAAGAGGCATCTTGCCCAAATATTGGTGAATGTTTCAACAGCGGAACTGCTACCTTTTTGATTATGGGTCCGGCCTGTACGAGGGCTTGTCCTTACTGTGATATTGATTTCGAGAAAAAGCCTCAAGCGCTGGATCCGACTGAGCCAATTCGATTGGGCGAAGCCGTCAGTCGAATGCGATTGAATCATGTGGTGATTACGTCGG
>JAJAYH010000444.1 GCA_026786325.1 Alkalinema sp. CAN_BIN05
ATATCACGGGCAAATGTTCCATCACTCGCCGCTACCATCATTTCTTGCCAATCCCGGAAATAGGCTGCTTTACGCGATCGAACATGGGTCGCTTTTTTTAATAAGGTGTCATTTGCAGCGAGTAACACATCACTCATTTCTTGCATCGAACTACTACTGTCAAGCCATGATGCTTTATTGCGTTTGGTGGCGTAATCCCGCAGAATTTCTAAATTAATTTCAGGGACAAACGACATGGCAGACGGAAGCGTTAATCCCATGATACCGAGTGCTTTTTCTAGTGCTGCTTTCAAGCCATTGAATGACAGATCATTTGTTGAGACATAGCAATCTGCTTTGCCCAGAAACACACGCACTCCCGCCCCAGTGGACAGCTTCGGCGCAATACTACTTATAATATCGTCTTCAGCCATGCAACTAATGTAGTTGACCCGCTCTAAAAAGAACTCAATAAAATCCGCCCCTGCCGCACGACCTAAGCCCAAAAGTGTAGAAAGTGGTGCTTCCCAACTTTCATCAAAACATCGCGGAGTTGCGCTGTAGGTCAGGTTGGAGATTTCGCGGGTAATCAAAAGAGGGGTTGCTAACATGGAGTGCGCGTTGGTGGGTGGGGTGGTTTCGATCGTAAGCCATCGTATTGTAACAAAAGGTCAAGCCTTATGAGTACGGTTCCGTGAGTACGGTTCCGCGTAAGGGCGATCGGCGGTTATCTCACCCAAGTCCCACACTAATACCTTGCATCTATTGAAGGAAAGCCCTTATATTGCAGAAATTCTAGATCCGTATGCATCTTGTCCGGTGATGCTTCCTATGCGTAAAACATTTCCATTACGAGTGGTATTAATTGCTCCATTCATTCTGCAATTGCTCGGTGCCGTCGGAAGTGTAGGTTATTTGTCCTATCGAAATGGTGAGCAGTCGGTGAATGAACTCGCCAACATGCTCATGGATGAAACCGGAAGTCGCGTCATCGACAATCTAGATGCCCATGTGCAAGTCCCGACCCAACTCAATCAAGCCAAATTGAATGCGATCGCCACTGGAACACTGAATCCTACTAAAGCCGAAAACTGGGAGAAGTTTCTCTGGTACCAAATTCAAAGCTATCCCTACATCAATATAACTAGTGTCGCTACGGGAAGCGGTGACTATCGGGCGGCGGAGAAGCTTTCTAGCGGACAACTGCGACTGAATCTGACGGCAGATTTTACAAACTATACGTTTTACTCCTATGAAACCAATGCTAAGGGTGATCGGACGGTCGTTGCCTATCAGCTTGCGAATGTAGATGTTCGTAAACATTCCGGCTATATGCAAGCCTCAAAATCAGATAAACCCATTTGGACCGATCCTTATGTCTCATTTTTAGAACCCACGTTGATATTGAGTCAAATGCATCCAATCCGTAATCAAAGCGGAAAAATCGACGCTATTTTAAGTGCATCATTGCGTTTGGATTATTTGGGTAACTATTTAAAGAGTCTCAAAGTTAGTCAAACAGGCCAAGTGTTCATCATGGAGCGCAGCGGCATACTATTGGCAACGTCCACGGGTGAACTTCCATTTTTGATTGATTCAGAAAAACGAGAACGCATTCCCGCGATCAACAGCAAAAATCCGCTTACCCAATCCACCGTCAAAGAGATTCAAACAAAATTTTCACTCGATACCCTCAAAATAGAACAACGGTTTCAATTTGTTGATACTCAAAACCGATCGCAATTTGTCCGAGTACGACCCTTTACAGATCCTCAAGGACTCGACTGGCTGATTGCAATCGTGGTGCCCGAATCCGATTTCATGGCCCAAATTCAAACCAACACTCGCAATACTGTTTTGCTGAGTTTGGGCGCATTAGGGTTGGCGCTCGGCATCGGTATTTGGACGGCGCGCTGGGTAGTGCGACCTATCGGCGAACTGAATCGGGCGGCGAGGGCGATCGCGAAGGGCGATTGGAACCAAAATAGTCCGTCGATTAACCGATCGGATGAGGTAGGTGAACTGGCTAACTCATTCCAAAGCATGGCCGCCCAACTTCAAAGTTCATTTAGTCGCCTAGAAGACGTTAATCAGACCCTCGAAATTCGGGTTAACGATCGGACCAAAGAACTCTCCGAAACTCTGACCAATCTTCAAACTACCCAGCTCGAATTAGTTCAATCGGAAAAAATGGCTGCCCTTGGTCAATTGGTGGCAGGTGTGGCCCACGAAATCAATACGCCCATTGGGGCCATTCGTGCTGCTAGCGGTAATACATTGCAAGCGATCGATTTGTCTATTGCCCAACTTCCTGAATTGATGCAGCTTTTAGATGAATCAGGCCGATCGCAGTTTTTTCAATTGGTCGATCGAAGTTTAGCCAGCGTCACCTTGATTAGTACTAAAGAAAAACGCCAAGCTAAACGCAACCTCATGCCTCCCCTCGAAGCCCTTGGTATTACGGATCCGCGTCAGGTAGCCGATACTTTAGTAGACATGGGTGTTTACGATAATTTGAATCCCTTTGCTTATTTGCTACAACATCCCCGATCGGCCTTCATTTTGGATGTTGCCTATAATCTCGCTCGCCTCAAAGGCAATAGCAGCACCATACAACTGGCGGTCGATCGAGTGGCGAAGATAGTCTTTGCATTGAAAAGTTATGCCCGCCACGATCATTCTTCATCGATTCAAACTGCTCCAGTCACTGATGGCATTGAAACGGTCCTGACGCTTTACCAAAATCAATTTTGCAGCGCTATTGAAGTCAAACTCGACTATGAATCCATACCCATGATCCAATGTTATCCCGATGAACTGAACCAAGTCTGGAAT
>JAJAYH010000445.1 GCA_026786325.1 Alkalinema sp. CAN_BIN05
ACTCGATGGCAGTCAATGGTGCAGGTTTTGCAGGATTCGCCACATGGCTAGATATTACTCCTGCCGATCCTGACATCTTCGCTATTCCCGACCCGACTAGTCTCTTCCCTTGTAACCACTCAGCCTTGGGAATAGGAGAAACAGGAATTCCCAAGGCTGAGTGGTTACGAAAAATTACTCAATTCTTAAACTTCAAGCCCTAAAAGCCTTACGTAGTCATTCTAAAAACTGTCCAGAGTATTGTTAATAAGGGGGACTAAGAATTGTGGACTAAGAGTTGTATTTTCTTGTTCCCCCTTTCACAAGGGGGCTAGGGGGATCGGGTCTCAATCGTCAGAACCTTTGACTTTTAAAACACCCTCTTACTGAGTAGTACTAGATTTGTCTTAAATAAATTGAATCCGCCGTTTATTATTCAATTAATCTTTGTATCCTAATCAATCAATTTATACATCAACTAAAACATCGATCGTTCACTATGATAGATAGCCACCCTTACGCATAGAGAATTATTATGATAAATAAAATTGAATTGACTAAAACATTACCTCGTGACCAGTGGGGTGAATTTTTTGATCAGTTTACTAACTCTAATCATGGGCGACATATTTCGATCGAAAGTATCAGTCCAGAATTCGGCGATGAAGTCCTGATTGAAAATGCTCCATTGATGGCAATTGTTTACGATCGTCCTGGCAAAGGTAATGATCTAATAATTGAAATAGGAAAAGATGAAGTAACCTATGCTCATACCATTGATGAACCGATCGAAGTTCTAACGGGCCAGGACTCGAATGGCAAAATGATCGTACTCTCGATTGGTGATACTGCTGGAATAAAAACCTTGATTCAGCTAAAAGCTATTTGAGAAATTACGTCAGCTAATACTAAAGCTAGGTTCTAGATTCAAGTTTACTAATGAAATCAATGAACAACTCTTAAGGTAGAGGCAATTCAAATTGTCTACTATTATCATAAAAATAATTAAGGCATTGCCGATCGCACATGAATAGAATGCTACGGCTGTAAAGCCAACATTATAGACTTGCTCTCATCTCTTAATGAACTCTACAAATCATGGCTAAATTCAGTAATTCTAATTAAAATCACCTAATTTTGTAAGGATGGCAAAAATTAATGGAGGGCATATCGAGAAGAACATTTTTGATATTGACTGGCGCGGGCAGCACTGCCGCCATTGCAATTGGTAGTCCCTGGCTTACCAACACTTCTGAAGCTCTAGCACCTGAGGTTTCTATGAAAACATTACTAGACGAGTTAGCCACCTTTAAGACTCCGCCCTTGGAAAAGCAATCTCCGTTTAATGCTCGAAATAATCCCACGATAGCTACTGGCGTAATCAGCTTATTGTCTAAGCAAGGTAAACCCGCGATCGAAGCCGTGGGTGCTGTCAGTCACCAACTTATCCCCGGTCCCGAAGGTGATCTTTTGGTACGCATTTATCGACCGCAAGGGAATGGACCTTTTCCGACCCTGGTCTACTTTCATGGGGGCGGGTGGGTCATTGCCAATCTTGATGTTTACGATGCCTCCTGTCGTGCCCTTACGAATGCGGCCAATTGCCTAGTTGTATCGGTTGCCTATCGACAAGCACCGGAGCATAAATTCCCAGCCGCAGCCGAAGATGCCTATGCTGCGACGCAGTGGGTAATGGCTAATGCTGCTCAGATTGAAGGAGATCCGATGCGAGTCGCTGTTGGAGGCGAAAGTGCCGGGGGAAACTTGGCTACAGTTGCTTGTTTAATGGCTCGCGATCGTAAGGGTAAAATGCCCATACACCAAATGCTGGTCTACCCAGTGACCAACTATGCCTTTGACACACCGTCTTACCAAGAAAATGCAAATGCCAAACCGCTGAATCAAGCTATGATGAAATGGTTTTGGGATTATTATTTGAGGAATGAAGCAGATGGAAATAATCCCTACGCTTCTCCCCTTAGAGCCGATTTGATGGGGTTGCCCTCAGCCACTGTCATTACCGCAGAAATTGATCCCCTCCGGAGTGAAGGGCAGGCGTATGCTCAGCGACTCCGTGACGCTGGTGTTGCAGTTAAGGCAACAAATTACACGGGTGTTACTCACGAATTCTTTGGGACTGGAGCCGTAGTCAACAAAGCCAAGGAAGCGGTAAATGAAGCTGCTGCCGAACTCCGGGCTAAATTTAGAAACCGTCCTATTTAAACCGTCCTATTTAAACAATGTCTGACCTGCAATCAAGCCTTAATTCTTACTAGCCTCCAATCTGGGCAGGATAGTTTCATTATGGCTGAAATAAATCTTAAAGCTCCATTCTACGTCCTATTTTTTGAGGGATAGAGGGACTTTCTGTGAGGGTCAAAGATGTCACAATCAAGGAAGACTATCCACCGCGTCGAGGTGGATTTGCCCCCATTACCCCATTAGCTGGGTCGTCATCAATTGCTTGATTGTGAGGGAGAGGGGGATGGCGTTTTTAAAGCTCGTCGAGGTTGATGCCAAGTTGGTGGAGACGATCGGCGAATTTTTGCGATCGGACTTTTTCTTGATCTAGCTCTTCTTGAATCAACTTAGCTTGTTGTTTAGCTTGTTGGACTTGTTGTTGTTTTTCATCGATTTGTTCATCAGGTGTGAGATACCGATCGCCCTTTTCGTTGTACCAGAACAGCCATTCCCGATCGCGGTCTTGGTGCGTATATTCATCCTTACCAATGCCTAAGCCGATTTCGGGCATCCATACAGGATTTCCAATCACCGGAACGTACTGTCCTTGAACCAGTCGATAAACTTCTAAGGTATTCTTTCTCCGGCGTATTGGATTATAGACCACGTAATACAGCACACCAAGATTTTGATACAGGTCTTTTTTAGTCGTATATTCACCGCGATAGGATTTAGAAACGACTTCAAGGATAAATTGAGGAATCACCCCGTCGTCTTCCCACAACACATAACTAGTGCGTAAGCCTTTTGTTTTCACACTTTTCACGCCGATGCTGAGAAACCCATCTGGTGCGATCGCAGGTTCGTCAGGACTATAGTAGACCCCCATATCAATCCCGAAAAACCAGTCTGTCCGCCCTTTAAAAATACCCGCCAACATGTTACGGAGAAGGTCAGCCAAAAGTCGTTGAAGTTCACTATCTACAGGCTTTTCATCAGATTCAGGAAGGTCTTCGGCAGTCGGCAGCCAGTCGAGAGGTTCGAGATATTTCAGCATGGCAGATTTGGCAACTGAAAGAATACTGTTTTAGTTTAGCGCGTCGGGACTAGGTTCGGTTTAGACTAGATCTATACAAATGATCCAATTAATAACTGGATCCCTTTAAAAAGTTATTGATTTAACCGGATATTTAAATCGAATGTTTACAGCAAAAATTATCCCCAAATTGCTCAGGCCGATCGGTGCAATATTCATCGCTCTATCTATCGCCCTATTCATTGTAATGACACCTCATTCAGGAATCGCTATGACTTATCCCATTACTCAAACGGTTGATCAAGTAGATGTTTATCATGGCGTAACAATAGCCGATCCCTATCGCTGGCTAGAAGACCCAGATTCATCGGAAACAAAGGCTTGGGTAGAATCGCAGAATAAAGTAACCTTTGGATATTTGCAGGCGATTCCTAAACGCAAGACGTTACAAGCGCGATTGACTGAGTTGTGGAATTATGAAAAGTATGGAATGCCCTCGAAGCGAGGAATGCGGTATTTCTATTCTAAAAATGATGGCTTACAAAATCAGAATGTTTTATACAAAATTGAGACGTTAGAATCTCAGCCTGTTGTGCTCCTTGATCCCAATACATTGTCAACTGATGGGACTGTTGCGCTATCTGGAATTTCGATTTCGGATGATGGCAATAGATTAGCCTATGGTTTATCGAAGTCGGGTTCGGATTGGCAGGAATGGCGGATTCGGGATGTGGTGACGGGAAAGGATTTGGACGATCGGCTTGAATGGGTGAAGTTTTCGAGTGCGAGTTGGACGAAAGATAATATGGGGTTTTTCTATTCACGCTATGAC
>JAJAYH010000446.1 GCA_026786325.1 Alkalinema sp. CAN_BIN05
AGTCATCAGATTGTGGTCGATCGGCATCAGGGCACATTAGTCTGTAAGTCGTCACCGGAGGGCACTCAATTCATGATTAGAATTCCGATCGCTTCAACAATCTCCCCCCTATCGGCCCTACCGTGTACACACAAGTCGCTCTAAACTAGAGAAGTCACCTGAATGCCTTACAGCCATGAATAATCCCATCTTGATTCACGCTCAACAAAATCCAGCACGAGCCTTTGGAGACGCTCGGCTGGTAAAAAGGGGGCGGCTCTTTACGACTCAATTAGTGAAAAACATTCGGTCAATATTCGACAAATCAGCCGAAATCGGTCCGAACAAGTCTCGTATTATCGTTTCTTAGAGAATCCAAAGGTGACCTTATCGGAATTGACGCAAAGTGTTGTAGAGCATTGCCAACAGCAGGTAGAAGATCGTCATGTTTTAGCGATTAACGACACGACAGAACTCAACTTACAAGCTCATGCAGGACGGCTGAAACCCGAAGGGGTAGGGGTGGTAGGAAACAACAAGGATGTCGGTTTTTTTCTGCACCCGACGATGATTTTGGATGCTGAGACTGGGTTTCCGCTCGGTTTGAGTGCCATTCAACTCTGGACTCGTGAACTGGGTCATCTGACCAAGAAAGAACGAAATTACCAAGCCGTGCCGATTGAGAAAAAAGAATCCTTCAAGTGGTTAGCCTCTGCTGAACGCTCCCAGCGGTGTCTTCAGTTAGGTGGTGCGAAGTCAGTGACCCATATCGGCGACCGTGAAAGCGATATCTATGAGGCATGGGCCAGTATCCCGGATGGTCATAATCACTTACTGGTCCGAGTCCGTCACGACCGCCGCTTATTTGCTCAAACACAATCTTTGTATAAAGTCTTATCTCAGCAACCGATACAAGGAACTTATATCGTCGAGGTTTTAGCCGATGCCAGAATTAAACGAGCGGCCCGAAGTGCATGGCTTGGGGTTCGATTCAGCCCTGTCCAAATTCAACGCCCCGCTCAACTTAATCATGACTACCCAGAACAAGTCTCGTTGTGGGCGGTGGAAGCGATTGAAGTTAGTCCACCATCTGGTCAGAAGCCGATTCACTGGCGTTTACTGACCACCCATCCGGTGGAAAGTGTTGAAAAAGCATTACAAATTATCCTTTGGTATCGTTGGCGCTGGCGGATTGAACAGTTATTCGCCACGCTCAAACGGGCGGGTTTAGACCTCGAATCCAGTCAACTCGAATCAATTGAGGCGATTCAAAAACTGACTATTCTCGGTTTAAGCGTAGCCTTGAAGACCCTTCAATTGATGGAAGGACGCGATAAACCAGACTTGGCCTCAACATTAGCCTTTACTTTGGAGCAATTGCAATGTTTGAAATCGCTGGCTCCGACCCTAGAAGGGTGGACTAAAAAACAGCAAAATTCCTATCCTCCATTGTCCCTACCTTGGGCAACTTGGTTGATTGCAAGGTTAGGGGGCGCATCTGGTTATCAGTCCCAGAGGCCCCCTGGTATGCCTACCCTCGTCCATGGTTTAAGGCAATTTCAAGCCATCTTCATTGGATGGAAGTTGGCTCGATTTTGACTTGTGTGTACACGGTAGCCCTTACCAAGGGGGCTAAGGGGATCGTATCTAAATCATTTCGATCGTTTGACGCTCCATCAACCCAATCCCAAACTGTTGGGCCAATTGATCCAAACCATCGACAACAATCATCGGCGATTCAATCTGTAACCTTTCATAGCAGCGTAATCGATAATCGGGTTTCTGTTGAAAATTAATGATTGAACGTTTAAGGGGATCAATAGTCCGATAAGCAGATTCAGCCTTATCGATAGCCTCTTGAGGAAATTCTGTATGCTGTTTCAAAATCGCGAGATCAATCAAATCTCGTGAATTAATTGAAGCGTCCGCCCACCGATCGCCATTTGCCAACAATTTCTGGGTGACTTGATCCACAACACTCAAACAAGCGATCGGAGACCAATCCGGCTGCACTGAATCTGCCAATATAATTCGTCCTTCCGCCACGATTTCAAACTTCAAAATCATAGTTTCAACCTGAATCCCAAACCGAATTCCATCACGATCGGTTTTAATTTCCCCTGGAAACTTGAGAATTCCACGCTGAGACACTGGAAATAAAGCTTCATAGCCCCGATCGTAAATCGATCGTCGTAACTGTGAAAAGGGAAAACCATAGGGACATAAAAAATCCAGATCTCGACTGAGCCGATATTCGCCATAAGCCAACGCCAGCATCGTACCGCCCCCGAAGAGGATCTGACACGATGTTAGAAACTCTCGGTCGAGTGCTTGTAAAACCTGTAAGACTTGATTGTGAATCAAGTGCCTAAATCTCATGGATTAACCAGGATTGATGGTCGATCGCTAATTGTCGGAGAATAGATTTCTCAGTCTCGTCTAAATCTCCTACAACTCCTCGTAACCGCCAGTTCCGCTCATAAATATTAATAATTTCTGCCTCAGTTAGATAGGCGATCGAAGGTGTATCACCTTGCCAACATAGTGACGTGAGGAATGGCAACTGTTTAAGATCGAGTTTGGACATCACAACTTACATACAAGAGCTTGGAACAATGGTATTTAGATTTTATTATATCGACGATCGATCGTTCTGTGGAATGGCATCTTATACTAGAGCTAGCCATCACATTGCCCCCACACCATGATTACCCAAACCCCACCGAAAACCTCGACTCATGACTGGATGGCAATAGCAGACCAGTTTCAGGCGATCGTGGGGGAGAAAAGCGTTGTGCGTCGTCGTGAAGAATTGCTCGTCTATGAATGTGATGGATTAACCAGTTATCGCCAACGCCCCGCCCTAGTGGTTTTGCCGCGCACCACTGAAGAAGTCGCTGAAATTATCAAAATTTGCCACAAGCATAAAGTTCCATTTGTAGCGCGAGGGTCTGGAACCGGACTTTCAGGGGGCGCATTGCCCATTGAAGATTGCATTCTAATCACTACGACGTTAATGCGTGAAATCATTAATATCGACTATGAAAATCAATGTGTCACCGTACAACCGGGCGTGATTAACAATTGGGTCACACAGGCAGTCAGTGGGGAGGGATTTTACTATGCCCCCGATCCATCAAGCCAAATCATTTGTTCGATCGGTGGCAATGTGGCCGAGAACTCCGGCGGTGTTCATTGTTTAAAATATGGTGTCACTACCAATC
>JAJAYH010000447.1 GCA_026786325.1 Alkalinema sp. CAN_BIN05
AGAGCGATCTGACGGGCCGGGTGTTGAATGATCCGACCCTAGAGCTATTGAAAAAAGTGACGATCGCCCAAGCTCAAGCGGGGGCAGACATTATTGCACCGTCGGGGATGATGGATGGCTTTGTCGGGGCGATTCGGGAAGCATTGGATGGGGCAGGGTTTGAAGATATTCCCATCATGTCCTATGCCGCAAAATATTCGTCTGCGTACTATGGCCCGTTTCGGGATGCTGCTGAGTCTACGCCGCAGTTTGGCGATCGGCGCACCTACCAGATGGATCCAGGCAATGCTCGTGAGGCGGTGAAGGAGATTTTGCTGGATCTCGAAGAAGGGGCGGATATGTTGATGGTGAAGCCTGCGCTGTCCTATATGGACATTATTCACCGGGTCAAGGAGGCGAGTAACGTTCCGGTGGCGGCCTACAATGTTTCGGGTGAGTATGCCATGGTTAAGGCGGCGGCGCTGAATGGCTGGGTTGATGAGGAGCGGATTGTCTTGGAAACGCTGACGAGTTTTAAACGGGCGGGGGCAGATATGATCTTGACCTATCATGCGAAGGATGCGGCACGTTGGATTGGCTAATTGCAGATATTTGACTTAGATTCTGAGGCTTGACTTAGGTTCTGGATCAAAATTTCTGTGCGAGTTGGGGTGTGAATGCTATAAGGAATACGATCGTCTCTAATTCCTTGTTTTGTTCAGCCCTCAACCTTGCCACCATTGTCTATTATGACTAGCTTCGATTTTCTTTTATTGACGATTTATATTCTCTGTGTAGTCTCTGTGTTTGCTCGCATCATCGATTCATTTAATGATGAGTTTTTTATCATTGTGGACAAAGATGAATTGAAGAAACAACTTGAAGGCGTGAAGTTGGACGATCGGGTGGATATTTCATTTAGGTTTAAAGGTCGATACGAGTTTCACACGCTTAAGGAATTTGGGGTCAATGTTAAAAATAAATCTGATGAGCATCCGTTGTATGTGGATTGGAATGCGAGCAGTGTGACAGATTTGGACGGTAAGGCTAGACGAGTGACGCGTTTGATTCCAGGAAATTCTATAGATCTATTTCAACAGCAAGCCCTCAGTCCAGTCGCTGCCAACAACACCTTAAAAGAGAACATTGTTGCTGAAGATATGCTGAAGCGTAAAGGGGATGATGGCCCAATGGAAATAGACAAGACTCTTTTAGATCTATCCAAACCTAAAAAGCCTGGTGATGCTTTGACCCGTTATTTCGCATTTATGAGTTTACAAAGTAATTTGAAATTCAGCTTAAACTTGATGCTACGAGTAGTGAATGATGGCACACCTAGCACGGGCTATGGTATTCCGATTCGATGTGACTTTTTTCTGCAAAAACTTCACTGGCACGCAGGTTTGCCCTGGAATCCCAAGGAACCGGGCTAACAACTAACAAAAGATTCTAGTTGATCTATTGTCACTGGAATATCTTGAGTTAATACTTCAAAGCCTCGATCGGTGACTAAAACATCATCTTCGATCCGAATGCCTCGTACATCATTGAATTGTGCGAGGCATTTCCAATTTACGACATCATTATATTTTTCGCGATTTTTGGGATCATGCAAAATTGCAGGCACTTGATAAAATCCAGGTTCTATGGTCACGACCATTCCCGTTTGTAATGGCCGATCGAGTCGTAAAAATCCCAAGCCAAACCGATCGCTCCGAGTTCGACCCTTTGCATAACCTGCTGTATCGCCTAAGTCTTCCATGTCATGAACATCTAAACCGAGTAAATGCCCAACGCCGTGGGGAAAGAACAAAGCATGAGCATCACGATCGACCAATGTTTGGGCATCACCTTTGAGAATGCCGAGATCAACAAAGCCTTCCGCGAGTTTGAGACAAGCTAATATATGCAAATCTTTGTATTCTACGCCCGGTTTTATAACGGCGATCGTAGCATCATGGGCAGCTAAAACCACATTGTACAAATCTCGCTGAGTGGACGAGAATTTACCAGAAGCATTCCAAGTGCGCGTCACATCTGCGGCCCAACCATTCTGAGTTTCAGCACCGACATCGGCAAGGATTAAATCAGTCGGTCGAATTGCGTGGTGATAATGCTCATTGTGTAGAACTTCGCCATGAACGGTGACGATGCTGTTGTAGGCGGTGGTCATGTTGTGGCTTAGGATTACCGCTTCCATGGCCGATCGGACTTCTGCTTCAGTTTTTGCCTGTCCTGTGGCCTTCATTCCAGCAATGTGCGATCGGGTTGTGACTTCTACGGCATTTCTGATTTGACTAATTGCATACTCGTCATGTTGTAATCGCAAGGTAACGATCGCATTTGCAGTTTCGTCATCAAATTGGTTAGTGATCGCCTTGGGAAGTTCTGATAGTGGATGGGTGTAGTCGGCTCCGATCGTGGCGGCTAAATCATCTCGTGTTGGCGATTCACCATGCCATAAAGCGCTGCCGGGATGCGGATTGTCAACGTAGAGTGTGAGTTTGCCTTGCGCAAGTTGAATAACGGCTGATTCGATGCCGATGCCTGCAAAGTAGAGAAAATGACTACTCGCACGAAAGGGATATTTATTGGCTGGGAAGTTACGACTAGGACGTTTTCCAGCAGCAATAAAAACAGGTTTATCCGTTAGTTTCGCTAGTTTTTCACGACGGGTCTTGAGTGTTTGAATTAACATGAGTGAATCCAGAGGAGAGAACTAGAGCAAATCTTCTTCTGAGAGTTCGGCGATTTTCATCAATGCGCGCAACAACCCCACTTTCAGATCCCGATTGCGATGGACTGGAATTGATAGAATTTGCTCACAATTCGGATTGTCATAAATATGATGGCTTCCAGTAATACGCTGTAATTTCCAACCTTTACGCTCTACAATTTTGCAGAGCTGTTTGCCAGAAATCGACTTCATACTGCAATTTCGACCATTTGAGCATTGGGGCTAAGATTAGGCCGAGTATTAGCAACTTCTAGCCACCCTTGAATGGCATCTTGTAAATTTGCCATAATTTCTTCCATGGTTTCCCCGTCGGTAAAACAGCCGGGAAGTGCCGGAACTTCTGCCCAATATCCGCCTTCTTCGGCGGGATGAATAATTGCTTTGATTTTCATGGTGAATTTTTCACTGTGCCCGATCGCATTAAAGCCTATCTATTCATCGTAGCTCAAAATGAAAAAATCCTCTGACTCTGCGATCGCATAATCAAAGGATTTAAAGATATTAAAATTTGAAATTAGTATTCGGGCACAGACGGATCAACGTCTCGGCTCCAAGCTAAAATACCGCCAATGATATTTGTGCCTTTGATTCCGGTTTTTTCGCTGATAATCCCGATCGCTTTTGCCGATCGCCCACCCGCTTTGCAATGCATAATGAGCTTTTTATCGCCCAACAATGCTTTTATCCGATCGACACCATCTGCATTTTCAATGTCAGGCAATGGAATCAATACGGCACCGGGAATTTTACCAATATCAAATTCATGAGTATTACGAACATCTACTAAAAGATAATCCGTTGCACCGCTATCAATCAGCTTTTTCAAATCCGTAACAGTCATTTCAGTCATTTCTTGTTGGGCCTTTGCTTCGGCTGCGGCTGCCTGAGGAATTCCGCAAAATTCATCGTAATCAATCAGTTTATCAATGACAGGACGATCGGGATTTGGATTGAGTTTGAGTTCACGGAACTTCATATTCAAGGCATCGTAAAGCATCAAGCGTCCACTTAATGTTGTGCCCACACCCAAGATGATTTTGACGGTTTCAGTCGCTTGCAATGTGCCGATTACGCCGGGGAGAATCCCTAATACTCCGCCTTCTGCACAGGACGGAACCAAACCCGGTGGTGGTGGCTCAGGGTAGAGATCGCGATAGTTTGGACTCGGGGCGTTTTCGTCGTAGTTCCAGTCTTTGCCGGATTTGCGTGCGGCGGTTTTTTCGGGGGCTGTCAGCGCATCCCAACCATCAGGCCGAACCCAGCCACCTCTGTAGTTGAAGACAGTCGCTTGACCTTCAAAGTGGAAAATCGAGCCGTAGACGTTGGGTTTATTGAGTAAAACACATGCGTCATTGACGAGATAGCGGGTTGGGAAGTTGTCGGTTCCGTCAACAACAACATCGTAGGGCCGCACAATATCTAGGGCATTTTCAGCGCTGATACGGGTTTCGTAGAGGTCGATTTGGCAGAAGGGATTGATTTCGAGAATGCGTTCTTTGGCGGATAGAATTTTGGGCTTGCCAACGCTGGATGTGCTGTGAATCACCTGGCGCTGGAGGTTTGAAGTATCAACCACATCAAAATCTACGATGCCAATCCGGCCTACACCTGCGGCGGCTAAATACAGCAGCAACGGGGATCCGAGTCCACCTGTACCGATACAGAGGACGCTGGCGGCTTTGAGCTTTTTCTGACCGTCTACGCCGACTTGAGGCAGAATAATATGCCGTGAATAGCGCTCGTAGTCGTCTTTTGAGAGTTGGATTTCATCCAGGTTCGGGTTCAACATAATTTGCTTATTAGACCTTGCTCGATCGAAGAATGGGGTTATGACAGCAAGCAGCCCGACTAATCATGAGACGGGGCACAAACCAGAAATCCATTCTAAGATGGGATTGGGATCCTTGGTACAACGGATTTCATAAAGCAGACTAAATAAGTCGGGATTAGATCAGTCTATGATTAATCTAGGGTGAAGAATCCTGGTTTCAAACGATCGAGTCCTTCTGAGATTCCGGCTGCATGGTCATTATTGGCATAATAAATCATATCGCCACCCCGATCTTTATACCAATTCAATAGTTCTATTTGAGCATTGTTGACAATAATTCCAAGCGTATCTTGTTTGAATAGTCCAATATCATTGCCAGAGTCGCCACAAACAATGGTATTTGCATTATTGATTTTCAACGCTGTCATTAGATGGCGCAGGGCTAATCCTTTGTCACAACGAATTGGGAGGATGTCCAGATCTTCGTTGCTGCTGTAGATCAATTGGGCGGCATATCCTGCCGTTATAATTCGATCGCGCAGTTGACTTATAACTTCTTTTGCATTGTCATCATGTAAGTAAAAACTAATTTTAAATTCATTTTGACTGGCACTAGGTTGGGGAAGAAGTTCTGGGAATTCGAGAGCAAGAGTGTGAATTTTTTCGCGGTGCCATTGGGCTTTGAGATGCTCGGACCAACTACTGTCGAGAATACCATTTTGGTAAATTTCGCTACCGACTCCGGTGATCCAATACTGGGGTTCAAGTAGGGTTTCAGTGGTTTGCAATTGCTTGGCGGACTCGTACGATCGTCCAGTGGCATAGATTAACCCAACCCGATCGCCGCAGTTTAGAATTTTTTGATTAAATTCCTGGGTTGCGATCGCATTTCCCACTAAGGTATTATCGAGGTCTGTCACGATGTAGCATTTTGTTTGAGTATTCATTTCAATTGCGGTTGATGACCGATCCTGCATTACAACTCTAGCCGTATATCAGTATATCAAATGCAAGAAGACGATATTCTTAAATTAGCGCAATCACTTTTGTACGATCGGGCGATGGTGTCTTGGAATGGTGAGTGGGTTGGGGCGATCGCGGCTATTCCTAAGGCTTCAGTGAGTTCGACGGGCGGGGATCTTAACTATTCTGAGATCTTTATTCGCGATAATGTACCTGTAATGGTGTATTTGTTACTACAGAAAAAATATGCTGCTGTTAAGAATTTTTTAACAACTTGTCTGTCCTTGCAAAGCCAAACGCCGCAGACCCGAGGCATTTTTCCGACGAGTTTTGTGGAGCATGATGGGGTGTTGGTTGCTGACTATGGGCAACGGGCGATCGGGCGGGTGATTTCGGTGGATGCGACGCTGTGGTGGGTGGTGTTGGCGAATGCGTATGTGAAGCATAGTGGCGATCGGGATTGGGC
>JAJAYH010000448.1 GCA_026786325.1 Alkalinema sp. CAN_BIN05
CAGTTATCCATTGATTACTCACCTTACTTTCAAACAACCAGCGTTCAATGGCAGACCAGCTTTGATTATTGAGCCGATCGCGCAACTCACTTTCCGCCGCATTCAATACTTCACGTCCACGGGAAACTGGAATATTGGGTTGGACTCGGACCACAAATGAACTACGACTAAAATCTTCAGCCATTAAACTCGGATATAGATTCAGCCAGCCTTGCAGTAGGAAATAAAACTGAAACCAACAGGCAATCAGCAAATGACTCAGAAAAAATATCACCATGCCTTGACGATCTTTAAGGGCTGGAATGGTGAATTCAGGCGTTTTATCTTTGCTACTTTTAATGAACTTGGGCGCAAGAGCGATCATGGCGGCGATCGGGGCAACAGAGATAAATGCGGGCGGGGCAACGCCCAAGAGATCTCCAAATCCACCCCAGCTTCCGAATACGGCTAGGACAATTAAACTAGCAATAATCCATGGACCAAGAAAAACCTTGGTAAAAATAGCATTAAAGGTCAGCGCACTTTGAACATCTTTTCCATAGACAAACCACCACACCGCCACAATCAAGAAAAACCAACCGAAGGACGACACAACTCCCTGGACCGCCGGGGACATAAATGCGGCCATCACAACACTAAAAAAACTTAGCAGCATGAAGGTCTGCCAACTGGCTAGGTCTTTAGGGGTGAGGAACGATCGGAGTGAATCAAACAGGTCTTTCATTGAACTTTAAGAAATAGGGCGGAAAGTTTAGAATGTGTTTGAAAAATCAAGAGTTGTGCGGGTTGAGACCCGATCCCCCTAAATCCCCCTTAGTAAGGGGGACTATGAATTGAATTCTAATTCCCCCTTACTAAGGGGGCTAGGGGGATCGGGTCTTTTGATAGCAACTAAAGGAACCTCAGACGATCGGATTCATTTGATCGACTAGAACTCGGATGATCAAAATGACCGTGATAGCGACAAAGCTAAAAGCATTCGCCCAAAGAACGGCCATAGGACGATTAGGTTCACTGTTGCGGCTGAGTTCAAGCTGTTTTTTGCGGCCCTGAAACTTACGAGGACCGTTGGATTCTTGGGTAACGGGGAGTGTGGTTTTTTCAAGGAGTAATTCCAAAAATTCGATGCCTTGCAGCTTGAGTAAAAAGGTTAAAACAAAGGCTGTGAACCCAATTAAAAATACGGCGGGTGGCACCGATCGGACCCCAAAAAAGACATATTCCACTAAGATCTGACGGGCTGCACTGGGCAACCAAGGCTCGACTACAAAGAACAGCATCCAACCCACGACAGTCGAGAGTAGGTTGACCGTGGCCGCATACTGCATACTCAGTTTTCGTCCAAGATTAATCCGCTCATTAAGAACTGCGGCTTCGATGGCGATCGCCATGAACAAAAACAAAAGCTGAAAGGCGATCGCCCGGAAAGGCAAGACATCGGTGTAGTTAATGATGGGTGGCATTACTAAGACTTGGAAAGAGGGCTTTGAGAGAGGGCGGTAAGTGTTGCACGAAGATTCAGCTTCCAAATTTTACGCGCCGTTCTGGTGTTTGGAACGAAAATTTGGATAGGATTTCAGGAGTTCTCCTATAGTTCTTCTATAATGATGCGGTGATGTAGGGTCAGGACACTAGATATATGGCTCGTGCAGGAATTGGCATTCGGACGGCGCAGGATTCGTCAGAACGATTAGCGGGGCAAATTCATGTCTATGATGGGCTGGGTAAGGGCAAGTCTCAAGCCGCTCTGGGCGTGGTGTTGCGGTCTATTGGTCTGGGAATACAGTCGTCGTCCCAGACGCGAGTGCTGCTGCTGCGGTTTCTCAAGGGTCCCGATCGGATGTATGACGAGGATGCTGCGATCGAAGCGTTGCAGCGAGGGTTTCCGCATTTAATTGATCAAGTACGTACAGGCCGATCGGAGTTTTTTGGGGCGGATCAGGTTACTAAGTTCGATCGGCTTGAGGCGTTGCGCGGTTGGGATGTGGCAAGGGGTGCAATAGCGTCGGGCTTATATTCGGTGGTGGTGATGGATGAATTGAATCCGGTGCTGGATTTGGGGCTGTTGGCGATCGATGAAGTGGCTAGCGTGCTGAAGCGTAAACCCGGACCCATGGAAATTATTGCCACTGGACGCGGCGCACCCCAAGGTTTGATTGATATTGCAGATTTGCATTCCGAAATGAGGCCGCACTACCACGATGTGACGCTTGAAGCAGGTACAGGCGGCATCGAAATTTATACAGGTGAGGGCAAGGGAAAATCGACCAGTGCGTTGGGGAAGGGCTTGCAGGCGATCGGAAAAGGAATCAGCCAAGACAAATCCCATCGCGTGTTAATTGTGCAGTGGCTGAAGGGTGGCAATGGTTACACAGAAGATGGGGCCATTCAAGCCCTGCGCCAGAGTTATCCTGATTTGGTAGATCATCAACGGTGCGGGCGGGATGCGATTGTTTGGCGTGGGCAGCAGCAGGATATTGACTATGTGGAAGCAGAACGGGGGTGGGAGATTGCCAAAAGTGCGATCGCATCCGGTCTTTATAAAACCATCATTCTCGATGAACTTAATCCGACGTTGGATTTAGAACTTCTTCCCGAGGAACCTGTTGTTCAAGCGATTCTCCGCAAACCTAAAGATACGGAAATCATTATCACGGGCCGCTGTAAAAATCAGCCTGCTTACTTCAATTTAGCTAATGTGCATTCAGAAATGATTTGCCATAAACATTATGCCGCCCGTGGTGTTGATCTTAAACGTGGCGTAGATTTCTAATTGAATTAATTGGTGTTTTATCAATAGTTCGGACAGTTTTAAGCTCTGATGACCCCGTGATTTGCAACAAAGAACAACAGTCTGAACCCCAATGAATTTAAATCCTAGCTCACAGCCCTATGAAATCATCCTCTCAGCCAAATTTGGGCGATCGACCAAAATACTCAAGAAAACCTACAAAATCGATCGAGAAACTCAAATTTCATCAAAGCAATAATATCGATCGTCGGTTTAACCCCCAAATGTCTAGTGTGAAAAATCTTGAACTTGCAAACCAAGGTAAACTTGGAATTAATATTTCTTAGAGTTTTTCTATGTCTTACCGTGAATTCACTTGGTCAAGCGTTAAGGAAAAATTTGATTTAACAGCGATCGAAGGTGGCCGTTTTTTGCCGACCATTGCACCCATTGAACCGAGTGCATGGCTGCAAGAAGCTCTACGCCGTGGAATTCCATGGGCAATGGCCGTTGGCGGTGAGAAGGCGCGGTCGGAAGCAATCATTGCACCTATTTTATTAGAAGTTCGCGAAATCTTAAACTCGGAAGTTAGTGTTTTTTCAGGTGAAGAATTCAATGTTGAAGCCGAAACTGGATTGAATGGATATTGTGATTTTTTAGTGAGTCGTTCAAGAGAACAAATAGCAGTTGAAGCACCCGTATTGATTATCATTGAAGCGAAAAAAGCTGATATTAAATTAGGACTTGGACAGTGTGCAGCGGAGATGATTGCAGCACAAAAATTCAACGATCGTAAAGGTCGATCGATTGAAACAATCTATGGAAGTGTGACAACAGGCACCGCATGGCGATTTATGAAACTTGAAAAATCAACCATTACCGTTGACCTGAATGATTACCCACTTCCATCCGCCGCCGATATTCTAGGCATATTAGTTTGGATGTCTCAGGGACCAACTTGAAGAAATTTAGTCAACCTCGACACTAATTGTAAAAGGCTCTCCGGATGGCACCACTTCCAGCACATAATTACCATCCTTCGGCAACCGATCGGGCCAGCCACCATTTGCCGTAGAAACTCCGATCATTTGAAGGCTGACTATCTAAAATCGCAGTTGATTCTGGTGAATGACACCCATTGCTCCACAAACATCGGTGTTATACCAATCACCATTTAAACTATAAATTTTAATTGTTATTTTTCATTGACTGAGCATAGGATTTTGCCATTTGGAACATCACGGACATTTGACGGAGGATCAAAGACGATCGCCGCGCCTGTGCCAGAAATCACGCTATTAGTTGAAGATGATTTTCCAGAGCAGACTTTGGTGTTGCTGGAAAAAGGTATGAAATCCATGAATCTACAACGATTTTTCGGTGAATACAGAAATACCTTCATCCCGCAAATCAGCAATGCCGGATATTTGCTAAGTGCTAACATTAAACTGCTGAGCTGTAGAGGATTTATTGATGGCCACAACGCTTGCTCCAGAACCAAAAGCTATCCCGATCGGCGGCGAACAGCGTGTAACTCTGCGCGGCATTACCTGGCAGGGCTATCAGGACATTTTGCGGGCATTACCTAATAATCGATCGTCGCGTTTAACCTTTGACAATGGAGTATTGGAGATTACGGTGCCTTTACAAGTACATGAATTTAGTGGACGGTTAATAGAACTATTCATCCGTATTTTAGTAGTGGAGTTGGGTTTAAAGTTGAAGACTATGGGATCAACTACACTGAATCGTGAGGATCTCAATCGTGGTGCTGAACCCGACAATGCTTATTACATTCAAAGCTATCCCAAGGTGATTGGGAAAATCATAGATCTTGCTCAAGATCCGCCGCCAGATTTGATTGTAGAAGTAGATATTACTAATAGTGATATTGATAAAAACCGTCTTTATGCCAGTATGGGCACTCCCGAGTTTTGGCGATTTGATGGAGATATATGGCAAATTCTTGCGTTGCGCGATTCTGGTTATGTAGAAGTATCCCATAGCCCAACCTTTAACTGGATCGATAAAGAGGATTTATATAGATTTCTTGAACAAGCTCGAATTGATGAAGTCGAGGCTGAAATTGAGTTTCGGGCTTGGGTTCGTGTGAAACGATCGGACCTAAATTAATCAAATATCAACCCAGATTGTCCTTGAGTTAATCAAAGGAACAAATAACGAGAAAGTATCCTCAGTTTGGATTCAGTTCAGGGTAGACCACTGCCCAACGATCGAATCTCGTATCCACAGGTGTAGGCTTCCACCGTTGTACAGAATGATCAAACGGGTGAAATGGTATCCCAAAATCAATAAAAAACTGAATACCCAAACACGTTGTCGTTTTATCCAAGTCAAATAAAATCCTTGGAAGCGTTGACCAGTTAGTAGTTCAACACTCCAATAGACAGTAGCGATCGCAAATCCTAAAAATAGGAATGGTCCAAATAAATGAAAATTTAGAGCAGAGGTCAAATCACCTCTAGCGGTCGCATAGAACGATCGGGTCAAGCCCCAGCCCATGCAGGGAATGCCAATCCACTTCACCAAGGGACATCCCCACAATGATAGATGAATCCCCCAGCTATTCATCCAGCTAATCCCTAGAGGCATAGAAACTAAACCTAGGTATAGGAACCGTTCACGCTTTGATTCTCTGGATAGGTTGTGGGGCGACGGTTGCATGGGATAGGACTAGATAGAGATTTTCGGCGTTAGTTAAAGGGCGATCGAGTTTGTGATACCCCAAAGCAACTCAAGTAAATGGCGGTGCCGATGAGTTGCTGGAGGACAACGATCTGGATGACATTGGATATCCAATTGCCTTCCATGCTTCCATAGATTGCCATGGAACCGCCCGCTGCTAGGGTTATCAAAGCTAGGAATAGAGTTTTTCGGTACTTAAGTTTCATGGACAACCTGGTCTTATGTGAAAGCTAGAACAATAGGCACAATCAATGCACCTAGGCCGCACAACAAAAAAGTCCATAGGATTGCGGGTGGCTTTCCTAAGCGTTCGCAGATTCTAATGTAAGCGGGAATCAATTTTATTAATGAGATGAGTCCAATGCCAGGAACGCAAGAGATAAGCATCCAAATTACTGGATCTTGTTGTTCTCCTGCTTCTAGGATGGCATAAGTTGCAGCAATCGGAACCCAAGCATACCAAGCTTTTTCGTAGCCTAATTTCTTAAGAAAAGTCTGAGTGCAGTAGCTAATAAAACATAAGACAACGATCTGAATTACGATCTGTATGATAGTAGCGGTTGTATCAACTGAGTCAGCAGATCCGGAGACTTCGCTTGATTGTGCTAAAAGTGGGAGGAGTGATTGACTTATGCCACTATTGATGAGGTCGTTCAGGAGATTTGTCATAGAGAACCTACAGTATTAATAATGAATCTTGAAAGACTGTTCCAAACTATCACGATTTATGGATCGGAAGTTATGAAACTCTGATTAGATAATAACTGTATTCATAATAGTTTTTGCGTCTTTTTAGATACACAAAGTCCCGATCTTCTATGTGAAAATCGGGACTTGGGTTAAATTAATTTAAAAATCAATTTAGATTGAAATGTTTACAGGCAATTACGCAC
>JAJAYH010000449.1 GCA_026786325.1 Alkalinema sp. CAN_BIN05
AAGAATCAGTGGTAAATCCTTTATTCTTAGCTGCGGAGCTGCTTCCTCTACTAGCCCGCAATTCTATTCGCGGGTGATTTATGGCGTAGACGATTTAATCAATTCTTTTTCGGTTTTATTTAATCCTCATTACTAACTTGACCAACACCGCAGATGCAGCAAGTTCGATCGTCAGTAAACAGCCCAACATCATTCTCGATCTAACAGAGAGGTCCAACTAAAAAAACCTCAAAAACCTCATCTCAGAATGATCCCTACAAAGACATCCCCGCTTGTGATGCTCAAGCCTCAAAAAAAGGGACTAAGAGTAAGAGTTGAATCCTGCCTAGCTTTCAGATTTATTTCAGTGACAATGAAACCACCCTGCTTTTCAAGGGAGCCAGGGGTGATCGAATATTTTGATAGCAACGAAAGGGCTTTTCAAACACACCGTAAGACTAAGGGATTGTTTTTGTAGCGCGTATAAATACTTTTTATTTACATTATTCAGAACAAAGAGAATTTTCCTGAAAAGAAATTTATGGAACCCTGATTTAACCGACTCTAAATGATTAGACTTAGGAAAAAACATTTCTCTAGTTGAGTATCTTTTTACAGCCTGTGGCACTATGGGTACTCAGAGACGTGTGAGATGTGACGAAAGCGCTATGTTGCAAGCCCAGGTTAGAAATTCGGTTGATCCCATTGATACTGATTTGAGTCAGGTCTCCAGACTTTGTGAAGTTGGTGATTATGCTAGTGCGATCGTAGCGTTAACCGCCATTTTAGAACAGCGCCCCGATTCCCTGGAGGCATGGAGTGAAAAAGCAAATGCCTATGTCAATCTGGGCCAACATGATGGTGCATTGGCTTGCTTAGAGAAGGCGCTAATGGTTCATCCAACCTCCCCCTTTTTGTTTTATCAGCGGGGATGGACAGAGCATATCTCCGGGCGTTACGAAAATGCGGGTAGTAGCTTTCAGCGTGCTATTGAACTTCAGCCCAACTATCCAAATGCTCATTACAGTTTAGGGCTTGCGCTTTATACCCTGAACCGTTACGAAGATGCTATTGCCTATTTAGCTAAAGCCTTAGACCTAGATCCGTCCTTGGCTGATACTTGGTATTTACAAGGAGCCTCGCTCTATGCAACAGGCCGTTATGAAGGGGCGATTAATCACTTTAACCGATCGCTCGAAATTCGACCGGATCATGCAGATGGGTTGAGTAGTCGAGGTAATGCCTTGCTTTGTTTGGGAGATTATGAAGCGGCATCCAGTAGTTATGCCCAGTCGTTGGCAATACATATAGAAGATCCCCAAGTTTGGTATCAGCGTGGTGTTGCGTTAAAAAATCTCAATCGTCATCAAGATGCGATCGTATGTTATCAAAAAGCCCTGAAATTTGAACCAAATTTTGCAACAGCTTGGTATGGTAAGGCTTTGTCGTTTGTAAAATTAGAAAATTGGGAAAAAGCACTGACAAGTTACGATCAGGCGCTTACCATTCAACCCGACTACTACGAAGCCTGGTACAACCGCGCCATCCTATTAAAAAACCTCAACCGTCTAGATGACGCATTAAAAAGCTACGGTCGCGCCTTGGAATTGCGGCCTAACGATTTCCGCGCCTGGAATAATCGTGGCAGTTTATTGGTGACGATGGGACAATGGGAATCAGCATTAGACAGTTTTGACAAAGTGCTTCAGTTCCGACCGAACGATCCTAATGCAATGCGAAATCGTGAAGCAGTTCTTAAAAAAATGCAATCGCTCTAATGTTCCAAACCACGCGTAGACGACTAGCCCTTTGGTACACATCCGTCACCGCAATTCTGTTGCTTTTATTCGCTACAGGCGTTTATTTTTACGTTCGTAGCACTCTGATTGAGCGTATTGATGACACTTTAGAGCATGTTGTCGAAGTCGTAAGTCGATCGATTGTCATTGAACCGATCGCGCCTAAATCTCGTACATTACAGGTCAATATTGAAGCTAGTTTCCGGGATAACTTCCTAGAACAAGAAGATGACCATATTGATCTGGAATGGTTCACAGCGCGTGGGGCTTTAGAATGGTCCACTTTACCAAACCCGATCGCTGCGCCGCTTATCATCATCAACAATCGGACTCATACAGAAACTGTCCGACTTGATGCAACGCGTCTTTTGCGACAAGTGACTCAGCGGATTCAGCTTGGACAGCAGGTTTTAGGGTATTTACGCGTTAGTCATCCATGGTTTGAAGTGACCAAGCCGATTCGAGAACTTTTTCTAGATTTGACTCTCGGCATTAGTGGCATGATTGGGATTGTTGCGGCGGTTGGTTGGTTTTTGTCAGGACTGGCTATGCAGCCGATTCGGGATTCTTATCAAACCTTGCGTCAATTTACAGCCGATGCCTCCCACGAATTGCGAAACCCAATAGCCGTCATCCAAACCAATGTTCAAGTGGCCCTCAGCGATCCAGATCCAGATCCAACTCAAACCCGATCGCATCTCCAAGTGGTCGAGCGTCTCACCCGTCGTCTTGGCAAACTAGTGGACGATCTTCTATTTCTAGCCCGTCAAGATAGTGGCATTGTGCAGCC
>JAJAYH010000450.1 GCA_026786325.1 Alkalinema sp. CAN_BIN05
ATACAACACCAATCTGCGATCGTAGACTAGATAATTGAAGATCTCGCACATCACAACCATCAATTCTGACGGCTCCTTCAGTCACATCATAAAAGCGAGGAATTAAGTTAACGATCGTACTTTTACCAGAACCAGTCGTCCCTAATAAAGCGATTAATTCATTAGGTTTGGTCTCAAATGAAATGCCCTCAATGGCAAATGTTTCTGAGCCGGGATAACGAAATTGAACATTCTCAAAGGAAATTCGACCGATACAACCTTTCAAGGGAATGGCATTTTGACGATCTTTAATTTCGATCGGTGTATCAATTACTTCATAAATTCGTTCGGCTGAAGCTGCGGCTTGAGCGATAACTGGAGCCGCAAAACCGATCAATAAGATTGGTTGTAAAATAAATAATAGATAAGTATTAAAAGCGACTAATTCACCAATTGTCGATCGCCTATTAATGACCTCAATCCCTGCATATCCAACAACGGCGAGGGTAATTAAATTACTCAGGAAAAAGACGAATGGAAATGTATTCCGAATCGCTAATATCGTCCGCATATTGACATGAACCAGATCGCGATTAATCGCCTCATAACGGGCCATTTCTAAAGATTCTCGTACAAAAGCTTTGACAATCCGCACACCAGAAATGTTTTCTTGCAAAACCCCATTGAGATCGCCTAGACGTTCTTGAACTAACCCAAATACTTTTTGATTTTTAATCAGGAAATTCGCCAGAATTAAGGCAGCTAGTGGCACAAGGGCCAAACTAATTAAGGCTAATCGCCAATTCATCAATAGTAAAATAACAGAGGTCGCTAGTAAGGTCACGATCGAACTAACGACCTGAACTAGACTAGTCCCGAGAAACAATCGAATTTGCTCCACATCGCTGGTAATCCTCGTCAGAAGTTGGGAAGTCTGGGCACGATCGTGATAACTGAAACTAAGATTTTCAATTTTATCAAAGATTTTATTTCGCAGATCATAGGCAACTCCTTGGGATGCTTTTTCTGCCCAAAAACTCTGCCCAAAATTGAATAAGCCACGTCCTAGAGCGACTAATACCATTGCTCCAGCACTATATAGCACCACTTGAAGATTCTTTTGAGTAATTCCCCGATCGATAGCAAGGAGAAATAACTGCGGTGTAATGGCATTTGTAACTGTGAGTAGTAATAAGCTAATCACTGCCCCAGTGACAATGAGCCAGTAAGTCTGGAGATTTTGTAAAACACGATTTAGTGGTTGCATAAATTACCTAGATATTGATAATTCTGATTCTCTTTAGAATGGCATTATAGATCTTTCGTCTGAGCGATCGAGATGTTTCATTATCTATATCTAAAACGGACAACCAGATTGAGACAGCGATCGCCACAGATGTTTACTAATACTTTAAGGTGAGATCTAGACATCTAAATATTATTTCTTTTAATACAATACTTAAGTCAGATGATCAGGCAAAGTTATGGTTAATACTAGAGAAGAAACCATGGTTCAATTTTTACTATCCAAGCTTATGCGGTGAAAAAAATGAAGACAAAATCAATGCAAATATCAGAGTTGAATCCGCGTGGAGTATTGATCTTGCTGCCGCTATCTCTTTTGACCTTTGACACAAACTATTTTACAGTCCCATCACTAGTCCCGATCGCTTGCATAAACCAATTCCCAATTTCAACCCCCTCTTCTTGGTCCCAACGCTCCAGAGCCTCTTCCAGCACCGCCACCGTCAATCCCAGCATAATTCGCGAGTCCGATCGTTGCACATACCTCCCATCTACCAACCCAAACATCAACACCCGCAGCCCCACCACATCAATCACCCAATATTCCGAAACCCCAATCGCCTCATAAACCCGTTTCATTTCATCGAGATCACTCGCCAACGTCGTATCCGCAACCTCACCTACCAAATCCGGCACTCGCCATTGATCCAAATCAATTCGTCTTGTCTCACCCGCTTTCCAACGCGGCGCACCATCTCCCACATATAGCAACAGATCCGGAGCCGCCGCCTGCAATCCCGGCTTCTCTAACAATCCCCCACTAAACGATCGTGCCTTCTGCCCCGAATGGACCATAAACCATAACGAAATCAGGAGAATAAACAAATCTTTGATTTCCGCGTGACTAACCCCTTCCCATCCCATATCCCGCACCAACAATAAATGACGATCGAAATACCATTGCAAGGTCTTCCCAGTTTCTCGATCGCGCCAAAATTCGTACTCCGCCCAGGTCATTGAAACCCACTGGGGCAAAGAATCCGACACTATTGGCTTTATGGGTCGATCGATCGCAATGGTCATAAAATTACCTCAATCAAAAAGGAATCTCAGAGAGCAACGCATAGAACTCTTATTTCTAGAAACAACAAAAGCCAGTCATTGACTGGCTTTCATATAATCGGAGCGGCGGGATTTGAACCCACGACCTCTACTACCCCAAAGTAGCGCGCTACCAAGCTGCGCTACGCCCCGTTTTGCGTCCAAACTATCCCTTAACGAACCGCGTTGAGCGCTTAGGTAATATAACACTAACAACAGTGTGAGACAAGACTCTAAATACTAATATCTCATGGCCCAAGCTCCAACTCTGCCAGTGCAGCAACAAATGAGACAGCAGACGGCCATTCACCCTCGCAGCGTCGTCCGTCATGAAGAATAAATCGCAGCGCATAGTTACTGGAGTAGCCCTCGACTTCCATCCAAAGGTCATCACAGTCCAACTCACAAGACAGGGTTTCCCCATCCATCAGTGAATCAGCCATCATCGCCATCGTCCCACCGAGTTCCAATGCCAAACGGCGGAATGACATGAACTCAGCACGATTCAGCTCGATCGCCCAGTCAGGAGTTCCAACCAACGCCACATAGTCCACCGCCAAAGGATTCCAACCTAGTCGAAATTCAGGTTCAATCTGCAACTCCATCCCTACTCCACCTCATCCCAAAGCCGCTTAAGTTGATACCGCCATGCCTCAACAGTGCCCTTTTGTGACGCACTATCTGAATCCAAATTTCCCATTACCCCTTCAGAATAAAATCGTTCTAACGTTTGCATCGTCGCCTCTAAAGACTGACCTTGAAGTTTCGCTGCTTTGATGATTTGGCGAATTTGCTTCTCAATATGACGATTGAACACGCCATCCAAACCCTGCTTAAAAATGGCCACCAACCGCTGGACCGCCATTGTGCAATCCTCCGTCGTCAAGCCCTCACAGCCATGGTGAAATACCGACCATAACAAGCCCTGATGTACCGCATAGCGAGCTTCTTGAGTCTCGTCAAAATTTGCCTCTAGAAACTCCTCTAAGAATGCCATCGCGTCACTAATGGGACCGATCGGCACCAGCATTCTCAGCCAACTTTGATCATCTGACAACAGCACCAATAATCGAAAACCTTCCTGTTCAATTTGATACGAACCCGGAGCCAAGGTCTTGACGGAATCTCCAAACATATTCGCCAATAGATTCGGAATCTCATTCGGGTTCATAATTCGGGGCTGGAAGCAACACCCTCTAGAATACTAGAGATGAGGAACGTCTATCGCACCCACCCATCAAAATGGTCAGTATAATGGCATAAGCATAGTCCTGAAATAATGACTATGCTCTATAGTTCGATATAGCTTCAATAATATGGCCCCTAATCTATGCGTAAATCGTTCGTTCTAGATACCAACGTCCTGCTTCATGACCCCGCTGCAATGATGAAGTTTGAAGGCCAGGATGTGATTTTACCTATCACCGTGATTGAAGAACTCGATCGGTTTAAAAAGCAACCCGAAATGACCGGACGCAATGCTCGTCAAGTTTCCCGAACATTGGACCAACTACGTCAAACCAGTCGCCTGACCGATGGCGTAGACTTACCCCACGGTGGCACCTTACGAGTTGTACTTTGTCATCGGGAAACCCTGAAAGAATTACCTGCTGAACTCGATCGTGATTACGGCGATAATGCAATTTTGGCCGTGGCACTAGAGCTACAGCGGCGCTGCGATTGCAAAGTGGTGATGGTGAGCAAAGACACCAACTTGCGAATCAAAGCCGATGCGTTGGGCTTGGATGCGGAGGATTATGAAACCGATAAGGTTGATTTTTCGGATTTATATACGGGCACGGCTGAAATCTTAGTTGAAGCAGAGGCGATCGATCGGTTATTTAAAACAGGCGCGACAGAACTAGATTTAAACAAATATTCATTTCTACCTAATGAAGCTATTACCCTAATTAATCAATCCAACCCCAGCCACACCGCTCTGGGTATCGTCGAAGCCAGCGGGAAAATCATCCCCCTCACCAAACTCCCTTATGGCGGAGTTTCGCGAATTCAACCCCGTAACCGAGAGCAGCAGTTTGCTCTTGATTTATTACTGCGCGATGACATTCAATTGGTTACACTAGTCGGCAAAGCGGGCACCGGAAAAACATTGTTAGCGATCGCGGCGGGCTTACAAAAAGTGGCTGATGAGCATCTTTACAGTCGTCTTTTGATCTCGCGACCAGTAAT
Source organism: Alkalinema sp. CAN_BIN05 (assembly GCA_026786325.1). Lineage (GTDB taxonomy): Bacteria > Cyanobacteriota > Cyanobacteriia > Leptolyngbyales > Leptolyngbyaceae > JAAFJU01. The sequence continues at coordinate 4,516 of JAJAYH010000450.1, forward strand.
TCCTATGGGCAAAGATCTCGGCTATCTTCCCGGTGATCTAAACGACAAACTTACGCCTTGGATGCAGCCGTTATACGACAATTTTGATTTGATTTTTGGCACCACAGATTCTCGTAACAAACCACTGCATTGGCGACGCGGCCATGAAGAACTAATTGAACATGGTCTATTACAAATTGAACCCCTTACCTACATTCGAGGCCGAACATTACCCCAACAGTTCTTTGTCGTAGATGAAGCTCAGAACCTAACACCCCACGAAGTTAAGACAATTTTGACGCGTGCGGGCGAAGGGACAAAGATTATTCTAACGGGCGATCCAGAACAAATTGACAATCCTTACGTAGATGCATCTAGCAATGGACTAACCTACGCTGTTGAACGGTTCAAACATGAATCGATCGCCGCCCATATCACCCTATCTAGAGGAGAGCGATCGCCCCTAGCTGAACGTGCAACTAAGGTTTTGTAATATGCTGATTTGAATGTACTGATTTGAATATGCTGATTTGAATGATATTTAGTCGATCGCTTAGAAACGGTTGAAAAGATCTTTCGTTTGTATCAAAAGACCCGATCCCCCTAAATCCCCCTTAAAAAGGGGGACTAAGAATTGAATTCTAGTTCCCCCTTTTCAAGGGGGCTAGGGGGATCGGGTCAATGCTTACCACCCTGAACTTTTCAAACACACTCTTAGTCCGATCGCTTGAATGTCGCAATCAATAAACAAACAATTCCAATATTAATAAACACATCAGCAACATTAAAAATTGCAAAATTGATCAGCTTTACATCAATAAAATCAATTACATGACCAAAGGCAAACCGATCGATACCATTGCCAAACGCTCCACTCAAAATCAACCCATAGCCCACCTGTTCCCACCGGGTAAACCTTGGACCCCAAATCGCCCCGATCGCTAAGCCTAAGCTCACAATTAGCGATAACCACCGCAACCAAATCGCCCCACTAAAAATGCTAAATGCCGCCCCAGTATTCACAACATAAGTCCAATTCAATACCCCCGATATCACTGGGACCGATTGCTGCAATGTAAATGTCTGTAATATCCAAAGCTTCGTCACCCGATCGAGAATCAACCCCGCACTCGCCGCAATCCAAAACCCACGATTCTTAATCCCTGAAACTTTTTTCACAAAAACTACTCCACCGATTCAAAATTCAACATTCACAATTAATAATTAACCTAAAACAGAAATCGATAGTGGCCTTATATAAAGGATAGATAAACTAATCCAACCCTAGAAGCCCCATAGGATAAAGCTTTCAGAGCTACTAATTATTCCTCATCTTTTACATAAGGGCACTAGCAAACGATTCACACTGCATAAAGAATACTGAAAATGCTACTGATACTAAATCTTGACGACTATAGCGCTTTCCATTACTCGACGGGCGCGGATCTGAGATTTGGCTGATTGCACGGTTCAGACATACTAGCAAGGCATAATGCATCAAGATGGAAGGATATATTTTGCATTGCGGTTAATCTCTGATCGCCAGCCACTCTAGGGAACTAAATCTGAATTTGAAACTGCTGATCACCAGTATGATAGCTGAATTTCTGAGCCATGTTATTATAATAATATGTGTAGGTATGTAAAAATCCTTATGATGACCGTAGATTCGTGTTAATAACCTGACTTGGACAAATTACAGCAGTCATTACTGTCATCTTGGCCCACAAGTCGTCACTATTTTCGGGAACTCTGTAACTTAGTTTCAATTCTTGATTCATAAGACGACTTAGTTCCTAAGTTTTCTTTAAATAATTTACTTAAATAATTAAACTATGGGAAAATTTTCCCTGACTGTCCTTCAATTACATGAAAGAAACCATGACATTGCTGACTCAATCTGACAATCCGATACGAGCAACTGCCCAGCCTTCTGAATCAGATGCCAACTATGAAGCTTCATTGGTCTTAGAGAATAATCTTGAAGAAACTCAGCCCACCCGATGGGCAGTTGTTATAAGTACTATTTTGCTACATTTAGCACCGTTACTGGCTCTGAACCCTGCTTGGTTTAACTGGAATGCGATCGGGGTGGCAGTCTTTTTGTATTGGATCACCATTGGCTTAGGCATTTCCATGGGATTCCATCGGATGGCGGCCCATCGTAGCTTCACGGTACCAAAGCCGATCGAGTATTTCTTGGTCATGTGCGGCACCTTGGCAGGTCAAGGGTCGGTATTGGG
>JAJAYH010000451.1 GCA_026786325.1 Alkalinema sp. CAN_BIN05
ATCGGGGCTGAGAGTTGGGTTTCATCAATCATTTTGCAAAGCAGACGTTTTTCATCAATCCAGCGATAAGGTGTCCCATAGGCAGCATTCAAAATGGGAGCGGTAACTTGTCTCGCTTGTTTAGTTTCGGCATTCAGAACCCATAGTTCTAATCCATTCGGTTTAATCCAAGTAAAGGCCAAAAGATTACCAGAATCGGACCATTTAAAATTAGTTAACTTCGCATCATCCGGTAAGTCTATGATAGTTCTGTTTTCTATATCATTCAGCAATTCGCCAACTGAAATTTTGGTATAAGGATTACTGCGGGCGCTGGTTCGTGTTTTAGGATTAATCCGAAAGCCACCAATACCCAGTTCAGGGTCTGCCAATGCCTCGATCGGAACCAGTTCAGTTCTCCAAAATTCCACGAGCCAGCGGTGATTCGGAGATATGGAGACGGCGGGAGATGCTGGAGTATCGAGGATTTCAGCGATCGGGCTGGGCGGATTTTGCCAAGTGGTCGGGTTGGAAATAGCTTGGGGGCGATCGGAGGCCATCGGGTGATGCTGCATAGGAAAAGGTTGCGCTAGAAGAATGTTTATGTCTAGCGTAACGCAGATCAATTCTAAATTTATAATTTCCTATTGCATCCGATCGATCGTCCGATATTGAATTGCTTCTGCCACATGGGGAATACCAATTTCTGCATCACCATTTAGGTCTGCGATCGTCCTTGATACTTTTAAAATCCGATCGCTTCCCCGCATAGATAAACCTAATTTTTTAATTGCATTTTCCAACAATGTTCGCGTACCATCATTAAGCTTGCACCATTCGCGCATGTGTTTACTTTGCATTTCGGCATTACAACGCAGATTTGTTTCTTTGAATCGGTGTTGCGATCGGCTTCTAGCGGCCTGAACACGAGCATATACAGAACTTGATTCTTCACCAATGGTTTCTTGAACAATCTCTTCCGGTTTCAAACGGTTTACTCGAACTTGTAAATCAATTCGATCCATCAATGGACCAGATAGTTTCGCCCAATACTTTTCACGGACGATCGGAGAACAAGTACAAGGCTGAATTGGATCGCCGTAATAGCCACAGGGACAGGGATTAGTGCTGGCAACTAATGTAAATTGCGCGGGAAATGAGACAGATTGTCGGGCGCGAGAAATAGTAACGTGACCATCTTCGAGGGGTTGTCGCAAGAATTCTAAAACATCTCGTTTAAATTCAGTAAGTTCATCCAAAAAAAGTATGCCTCGATGCGATAAAGAAATCTCACCCGGACGAGGAAAGCTACCGCCACCCACCAATGCCGGACCGGATGCAGAATGGTGTGGACTACGGAATGGTCGAGTGGCGACGATCGAACCCTTATTTTTCAACAACCCCGCCACTGAATGAATCTGCGTTACTTCTAATGCTTCTTCAAAACTCATTTCCGGCATAATCGACGGCAATCTTCTCGCCAACATTGTTTTCCCACTTCCCGGCGGTCCCACAAAAATCAAATTATGTCCGCCCGCTGCCGAGATTTCTAGTGCTCGCCTTGCATGTGCTTGTCCTTTCACATCTCGCAAATCAAACTCAATATTCCGTCCTTGAGTCAGTTCCGCCATCCCATCAACTTCGGCTGGAAGAACTGATTCTGGGGCATTCAAAAACGCCGACACTTCCGATAAATGTTTGAATCCATACACATTCACTCCCTTCACCACCGCCGCCTCACGCACATTGTCAGCAGGAATCACCAGATTCTTAATCCCTAAAGATTCCGCCGCCGCCGCGATCGCCAACACACCCGCCACTGCCCGCAAGGTTCCATCAAGTGACAATTCACCCAAAAACAATGTATCGTCCAACCATTCGATCGGAATTTGTTCTGAAGATGCTAGTACTCCGACCGCGATCGGCAAATCATAAATCGGCCCTTCTTTTCGCAAATCTGCCGGAGTCAAATTAATAATGATTCGCCGCATTGGAAAAACAAAACCAGAATTTTTAATCGCCGTTTTAACTCTTTCCCGACTTTCTTGAACCGCCGTATCAGGGAGTCCGACAACGATCGTAGCGGGCATCCCATTAGAAACATCCACCTCCACCCCAACCTTGACCGCATCAATGCCAATGAGCGAGGCACTCCAAATTCGAGATAGCATGGACAAAATCCTGATTATTCTAGGGTTTGAATTAATTTAAGATACCCGAAATCCGTTTCCCAATAACTCCCGTAAAATAGAGAGGCCGGTTTCAACATTCACAATTCAACATTCACAATTCTATGACTCTCCCCGACACAAGCGCCAAAGCCAACCCGACCCTTTTCGGCAAAATTCTCCGCAAAGAAATCCCCGTCAACATCGTCTACGAAGACGAACTCTGCCTCGCCTTCCGCGATATCACGCCCCAAGCGCCCACCCACATCCTGATCATCCCCAAAAAGCACATTCCAAAACTGGCAGACGCAACACCCGAAGACCACGCGCTCCTCGGCCATTTACTGATTAAAACCAAAGAAATTGCAGCCAGTGAGGGACTCACCAATGGTTATCGCACCGTGATCAACACCGGGGAGGACGGCGGGCAAACCGTGTATCATCTACACATTCATCTGCTGGGTGGACGATCGCTCTCTTGGCCCCCCGGCTGATTTGTGTTCTGCTTTAGTCCTGTGGTTTTGTTCTCTGGATTTTGTCATGTATACCCGCCCACTTGCCCGTCTAATCGAACATTTCCAGCATCTCCCCGGAGTCGGACCCAAAACTGCCCAACGGCTTGCCTTACATATTCTCAAGCGTCCTGAAGCTGAAGTGGCGGCACTTGCTCAAGCGCTAATTGATGCTAAAAAACAAGTCGGAACTTGCTCCGTCTGTGGTCATCTGTCCGCCGATCCATTGTGCGACATTTGCAGTTCTCCAAAGCGGGATAATGGGATTATTTGTGTCGTGAGTGATTCGCGCGATCTGATTGCGCTGGAAAAAACACGAGAATATAAGGGCAAATATCATGTGTTGGGCGGATTGATTTCACCGATCGATGGCATTGGACCTGAACAATTAAACATTAAGGCGTTAGTCCAGCGGGTTAGTAAGCAAGAAGCGCGAGAAGTGATCATGGCGATCGCACCCAGCGTCGAAGGCGAAACCACGACCCTCTACGTCGCCCACTTAATCAAACCGTTTACAAAAGTCACTCGAATTGCCTTTGGGTTGCCCATGGGTGGTGATTTGGAATATGCCGATGAGGTGACATTAGCACGGGCGCTCGAAGGCCGACGGGAGCTGGAATAGGTGAAAGAATAGCTTATGATATATTTTGGATACCCGAAGTCAAACTAAAGGTTTGAGGTTCAAATATGCGTTCACAAATAGGTCAATGGGGAAACTCGTTAGCAGTCCGAATTCCCAAATATGTTGTTGAAGCCCTGGATTTAAAGCCTAACGATTCAGTAGAATGTACTGTAGAAGATGGCAGATTAGTGTTAGTTCGGACTCAGATTTTGCCAGAGTTAACATTAGAAGAACTTCTCGCAGGAGTCATTGATCCGCCTGAACCTGAGGTCAATTGGGGTGGACCCATGGGGAATGAGATTTGGTGAGCTATATTCCCAAGCGTGGACATTTCATTTGGATTAGTTTCGATCCGCAGGCTGGGCATGAGCAAATGGGAAATCGCCCAGCATTAGTTGTTAGTCATGATGGATTTAATAAAAGAATGGGGTTTGCATTTGTTTGTCCTATCAGCAATACAAAACGTCGGAATTCCTTCTATGTCGATATTCCAGATGGAGAGGTAGCGACTGGAGTGATTATGATAGACCAGACTCGATCGTTGGATTTTAGCGCCAGAGGTGCACAGTTTATAGGCGAGTGTCCAGATCTCTTACTTCAAGATGTTCTCAGAAGAATCAAGCCCATCCTATTTTGATCGGTAATCTATGTCTTAAAAAAAAGCGATCGCAAAGACTTAACTTTGTACGATCGATTTTAAGGTTGAAAATTCTGAAACCTATTTTAGTTTCGCCTTGATGAAGGCCAAGATTTGCGCCTGTTGCTTCTTTAGCGCATCGACTTCGGCTTGAAGCTTTGTCACTTTTGCTGTTAAGGCCGTCAGATCTCCGCCTCCGACTGCCGCACCTGTTACGGTTGGAGCCGAAACTGCTGAAACTGCCACCGCTGGGCGACGTTTTGCCTTAGCCATAGAGAGCTTGATGGCTTCGATCAATTGCTTTTGGTCAAAGGGCTTTTGGACAAATTCAAAGTACTCAAACGGCTCTTTGATTTTCTCCGTTACTTCTTCCTTTCGACCTGACATCAACACCAACGGAATCGACTGAAGATCGGCCTGAGCCTGGATTTGTTGGAACACTTCCCACCCGCTCATACGAGGCAACAGGAAATCCAACATAATCAACGTCGGACGTTCTTGGCGAACTAAGTTGATACCCTGTACACCATCCTTCGCTTCGAGGACTTCAAAGTTACCCTTCGGCAGCATGTCACGGACCATATTTCGGATGACCGCGCTGTCGTCGATTACTAAGACTTTATGACTTGCCACAATTCAACTCCCCTTACGAATAACTGCACTCGGTATATTAGATTCAATACGGTTTACGCTGGATATTGATGGAGTTTTGATGACTCCTATTCCTGATCACTCATGTAATTTGAGTATTATAGAGGGACGCTCATCTATTGTGCCCTAATCTTCTCAGTTCACACCTCTAATTTTGTAACCAAGATGACCACTAGCCAACGATCGGAACTGTTAGCGATGCCGGACTGGTTGAGAGGTCCGACGATCGGCAAGGCCAGCGAAATTTCGGAAGTCCAACGCATTATCAAGCAACGGAACATCCACACAATCTGCGAAGAAGGCCGCTGCCCGAACCGTGGGGAGTGTTACAGCCAACGTACGGCAACTTTTTTGCTAATGGGTCCGACTTGTACAAGAAGCTGCGGATTTTGCCAAGTCGATAAGGGCCATGCGCCGATGCCGTTGGATCCAGATGAGCCGAAGAAGGTGGCGGAGTCGGTGGCCTTGTTGGGCTTGAAATATGTGGTGCTGACTTCGGTGACGCGGGACGATATTCCTGACGGCGGGGCGAGTTGGTTTGCTGACACGATGCGCGAAATCCGATCGGCTAATCCGTTCACGTTGATTGAGGTGTTAACGCCTGATTTTTGGGGTGGTCGTTTTGATGGTTTGGATCCGGATGTATTGCAAACCGATCGGATTCAAACGGTGGTGAATGCGAGTCCGGTTTGCTACAACCACAACATTGAAACAGTGGAGCGATTACAAGGCGTTGTGCGTCGGGGCGCGAAGTACAATAGGTCTCTACAAGTTTTGGCTCAGGTCAAACAAATGGATAATACGATCGCGACTAAATCTGGCATTATGTTGGGCCATGGTGAAACAAGTGATGAAGTGGTTCAGACGTTCCATGATTTGAGATCTGTGGATTGCGATCGGGTGACGATCGGGCAATACATGCGGCCATCACTTGAACATCTTCCGGTTCGCAAATATTGGACTCCGGATGAGTTTGATGACTTGGGGAAAATTGCGACAGAGCTTGGGTTTAAACAAGTGCGATCGGGTCCGTTAGTGCGCAGTTCTTACCATGCAGGTGAGGCTTAGGTTTTGCGGGGACGATCGTGAAACGTTATAATTGAGCTAATTCTTCTATTATTGTACTCATCATGTTCACGCTTACCTCTGAAC
>JAJAYH010000452.1 GCA_026786325.1 Alkalinema sp. CAN_BIN05
AGGGGCGCGGGAAGGACGAACGGTCTCGGAACTGATGACCTATGGGACGACTTTGCTGAGTCGGGATGATGTCATGGATGGCATTGCGGAAATGATTGACGATGTTCAAGTGGAAGCAACTTTTCCAGATGGGACGAAGTTAGTGACTGTACATTCTCCGATCGGGTGATGATCTGACGTGAATTCATGAACGCGCTACGGATTCACGAAGATCGTCTCAGTAGTTTTGCACAACTCTTTTTAATATCTGCATCCCTTACTATGAATTAGTAAAACCCTTGCTCAACCTGAACTTCAGACATACTCTACCCGTTCTAATCCTTGCTGATGTTTCAATTTTTATTTAATGAGCCGTTATTTTGTATATTAGGATACACTCACTTTACAGATGAACTTCTAGCATCTGTGAGATGTAGCTTGAGAGATTTTGCTCAAGTTCAAGCTGAAATTTAACGGTTCGATTTTTTGTGAGGATTTTGTCAGATGAATAAAAAATTTGGGCGGCGTGAGTTTTTATTGTTTGGGTCTACGATCGCAGGGAGCTTGCTACTCAAGTCCTGTGCAACGGCACCTACACCGGGGGCATCTACATCACCGGGCGCATCCACCTCAAACGCACCAGCGGGCGATGTCATTAAGGTTGGAATTTTGCATTCTTTGACAGGTACCATGGCTATCTCTGAAAAGAGTGTGGTCGATGCGGAAAACCTTGCGATCGAAGAGATCAACAAAGCGGGTGGAGTCCTCGGCAAACAGATCGTAGCAATCACCGAAGATGGTCAGTCTGATTGGCCGACGTTTGCTGAGAAAGCGAAAAAATTAATCCTCCAAGATAAGGTCGCTACAGTCTTCGGTTGCTGGACCTCTGCTAGCCGTAAAGCGGTCTTACCTGTCTTTGAATCAAACAAGCACCTGCTTTGGTATCCCGTCCAGTATGAAGGTCAAGAATGCTCTAATAACGTGTTCTACACCGGAGCGGCTCCTAACCAGCAAATCGAGCCTTCTGTGGATTGGTTATTGGAAAAGAAAGGCAAAGAATTCTTCTTGGTGGGTTCGGACTATGTTTTCCCTCGTACTGCTAACACCATCATCAAAGCTCAGCTTGATGCAAAAGGCGGCAAAGCTGTTGGAGAAGATTATATTCCCCTTGGCGTTAACGAAGTCAAGCCTGTCATTGCCAAAATTAAAGCAGCTCTTCCTAAGGGCGGCGTGATTTACAACACTCTGAACGGCGATACTAATGTAGCTTTCTTCAAGGAAATGCAGGCATCTGGTATGGGTCCAGACAAATACCCTGTTATGTCCGTCAGTATTGCTGAAGAAGAAGTTCAAGCGATCGGTGTGGAATACCTGAAAGGTCACTTTGCTGCTTGGAACTACTTCCAAACTGTGGATAACCCATCCAGTAAGAAGTTTGTCGCAGCCTTCAAAGCGAAGTTTGGCGAAAAACGGGTGGTCAACGACCCCATGGAAGCCGCCTACATCATGGTTCACATGTGGGCCGCAGCGGTGAAAAAAGCGGGTAAATTCGACGATCTTGATGCAGTCAAGAAGGCAGCCTATGGCGCAACCTTCGACGCACCTGAAGGCACCGTCACCATGAATACCAATCATCACCTCTCGAAATTTGTGCGGATTGGGGAAGTGGTTGAAGGTGGTCTGTTTAAGATTATCTACGAGACCAAAGAAGCGGTTAAACCGTTGCCTTGGAACCAATACGTGGCTGAAACTAAAGGCTTCTCTTGTGACTACTCCGATCCTGCGAAGGGCGGTAAGTTCAAAGCGGCTTAGTTTGAACGAAGTCCCGATCCCCCTAACCCCCTTAATAAGGGGGGGCATGATTTGGAGTGATTTCGGAAGATAATTCTAAAATTTCTCCTTATTCTCATAGTCCCCCTTATTAAGGGGATTTAGGGGAATCGAATCTGTATTAACGACTTGATTCTGCATTTCAATCATTCCCGGAGAACCTTGCTGTGTGGTCTGCATTAGTTGATGGTTTGTTTAGTGGTGTGAGTATTGGGTCTGTGCTGTTGCTGTCCGCATTGGGATTGGCGATCGTTTTTGGACTCATGGGTGTGATTAACATGGCCCATGGCGAACTTATGATGTTAGGAGCCTACACCACGGTTTTAGTACAAGGCACCCTCAAGGGAACGCCCTTGTTTGATAGTTATATTTTTGTTGCACTGATTGCAGCGTTTTTTGTTACTGCTTTATTTGGTTTATTGCTAGAACGCACCGTCATTCGATATCTTTACGGTAGACCCCTAGAAACCCTTCTAGCAACTTGGGGTGTGAGTTTGATGTTGCAGCAATTTGTGCGTAGCGTGAGCTGGGAGTTCATTATTGGCATCGCGATCGCCGTTGCCCTCTTCTATGGTGGAACGATCGGAATTAAACGCATTCCCGCCAAGTTTCGCAATGTGAGTATGGCTGGGATTGGTTTGGTTGCAGGTACGATCGCCCTTCAAATAAGTAATGCACTAGGGAATATGTACGGTTTGCTCATGACCAAACCCTGGTTCGGCGCGCAAAACCAAGATGTCACGGCTCCTCAATGGTTGCGTGGTGGATTAAAACTTGAGTTTGTGGATGTGCAATTCTCCTATGTGCGAATTTTTATTATTGTATTAACTATTGTTTGTCTCGCGGCTGTCTATTTCTTCCTCAATCGCACTCAGTGGGGCTTAAGGATTCGGGCCGTGACGCAAAATCGGAGTATGAGTGCTTGTCTGGGGATTCCCACCGATCGGGTAGATGCATTGACCTTTGCTGTGGGTTCTGGATTAGCGGGCATTGCGGGTTGTGCCGTGAGCTTGCTCGGATCAGTGGGGCCAAATACGGGACAGAACTACATCATTGATACGTTCATGGTCGTCGTTGTGGGTGGAGTTGGAAATCTCATTGGGAGTATTGTGGCGGCGCTAGTGATTGGGATGTCGAGCTATTTGTATGGCACCTTTGCGGGACAAATTCCCTTTATTCAGGACTTATCGAAGGCGATCGGCATTGATCTCGGTGCCCAAACCATGGCTAAGGTTGTGGTGTTTGGATTGATTGTCGTCTTCCTTCAGTTTAAACCGGGCGGATTGTTTCCACAGAAGGGTCGAACAGTAGACGCTTAGGGAGTCGAGAATAGGTGAATTTTGGAGGAGAAACTACTTGTGAATACCACATCTAACCGGAACCGATCGCGATTATTAATCGAAGCTGTCATTGTGATTGCGATCGCCATTGCCATGATGACCATTGTTCCTGGGTTATTGAACGCTATGGGGCAAAGCTTTCGGGTGGGGTTGTTGGGGCGGTTTATGGCCTTAGCGATCGCGGCGTTGGGGATTGATTTGATTTGGGGATATACGGGGATTTTGAGTTTGGGGCATGGATTGTTTTTTGCATTGGGTGGCTATGCGTTTGCTATGTTTTTGCAATTGCAACCGCCGCCCGGTGCCACTGGATTACAATTGCCGGATTTCTTGGTGTTGTACGGTGTGACCGATTTGCCCTGGCTTTGGAAACCGTTTGAATCTTTGCCTTTTACCACGATCGCCATTGTGCTATTGCCCACGATCGTGGCTGCAATATTAGGCTATCTTGTGTTTCGTAATCGGATTCGAGGTGTCTATTTTTCCATTTTGACTCAGGCAGCGCTTATTGTTTTTTTCAACTTCTTTAATGGCCAACAAAAGCTGATTAATGGAACCAATGGTCTCAAAACCGATACAACTTATTTGTTTGGTCAGGTGATGAGTTCGCCGACCATGCAAGCGAATTTTTATTACCTCACGATCGTACTTTTGGTCTTGGCTTATGTGCTTTGTCGTTGGTTGACGAGTGGCAGATTTGGACAATTGTTAATTGCAATTCGGGATGATGAACCCCGTGTAAGATTTACAGGTTATGACCCGACTGTTTTTAAAGTTTTGGTTTTTGCAGTCTCAGCGGGTCTTGCTGGAATTGCGGGAGCCTTGTACACCGTGCAATCTGGCATCATTACGCCCAAGGCCATGGATATTGCATTTTCCATTGAAATGGTCATTTGGGTAGCGGTTGGTGGACGCGGAACATTGGTCGGCGCGGTGCTGGGAACATTGGTCGTCAACTTTGCCCGTAGTTTGCTGTCTGAACAATATCCAGCCTTTTGGCTTTTCTTTCAGGGTGCCTTGTTTCTTGCCGTCGTCACTGTTTTACCTGATGGATTTGTCGGCTGGTTCAAAACTAATGGCCTTGAATTGATTCGTCAACTTACAGGCAAAACCAAACTTTCCAC
>JAJAYH010000453.1 GCA_026786325.1 Alkalinema sp. CAN_BIN05
AGTCTTTGTCCATGGTGCGCTATGTGTTGCCTATTCTGGACAATGTTTGACGGGTGAATCATTAGGGGGTCGATCGGCCAATCGGGGGGAATGTGCCCAGGCTTGCAGAATGCCCTATGACCTGATTTGTGATGGTGAAGAGGTTGACTTAGGCGATCGGCGATATTTGTTGAGTCCGCAGGATTTGTCAGGATTAGAAGTATTGCCAGAGTTGATTCAATCGGGAGTAACGTGTTTAAAAATTGAAGGTCGGTTGAAAGCGCCGGAATATGTGGCAAATGTGACGAGGGTCTATCGTCAGGCGATCGATCGGGTGGCCGAATCTATGGGGTTAAGTAAAGAGGGGTTGAATAAAGAATTTAAAGTGAGTTCGGACGATCGGTATGATCTCGAAATGGCATTTTCTCGTGGATTGTATACGGGTTGGTTTAATGGCATTAACAATCAAGAACTCGCCCATGCAAGATATGGCAAAAAACGCGGGGTTCTATTGGGTGATGTCTTGGCGGTACAATTGGATAAATTTAGTAATGTGCAGGTAGTATTACGAACCCAAGCCCCTGTAAAACCGGGCGATGGCATAGTATTTGATGCGGGCCGTCCGGATGAAAAGGAAGAAGGTGGGCGGGTCTACACGGTGGATTTACGACGTAGTGAAACCTATTTAACCTTTGGCCGTGGGGCAATGGAATTAGAGCGGATTCATGTGGGCGATCGGATTTGGAAAACGAGTGATCATGAACTCGAAAAGCGCGTCCGACAAACCTATGAATCGGATAATCTACATCAACGACCTTTGAACTTGGAAATTCATGGAGCTATCGGTGAATCATTGGTGGCGATCGCCCGTGATGCTATGGGTAATGTGGTGCAGGCAGAATCAACAATGGCGTGCATTGAAGCCCATTCAAAACCATTGGATACCGATCGATTGCGCGATCAATTGGGTCGTCTGGGAAATACACCGTTTGCCTTGGGTGAATTAGTCAATCATGTAACGGATCTCGTTATGGTGCCCGTGAGTGAATTGAATCGCATTCGTCGGGAATTAGTTGAGAAGCTAGAAGAGGTCCGATCGCAGCCCAAACGTTGGCAATTGAATGGAAATGCGATCGTTAAAGATCTACTGCCCGTCATGTCCGATTCTTCAACTGAAACCACACCCAATTTAATTGTTTTAGTTCGTGAGTTAGATCAAGTTGATGCCGCGTTGAAGCTCGGCGTTCGGACTATTTATTGTGAATTTGAAGATCCCCGTGAATACAGTGATGCGGTCAAACTCGTTCGTCAAGCCGCCCACGCCCCAGAAATTTACGTCGCGCCGCCTCGCATTGTGAAATCGGATGAAGATTGGATTTTGGAGCAGGTGACTAAATGTCAGGCCGATGGGTACTTGATCCGGAATTATGATCATTTGAAGTATTTCGGCGATGCGGAGAGAATGGCCCAATTAGGCAATCCAAAGCTGATTGGTGACTTTTCATTAAATATTGCAAACGCACTTACGGCGAAATACTTTAAACAAATCTCCAATCTTCAACGATTAACAGCATCCTACGATTTGAATATTCATCAATTAGATGCCCTTCTCGCAGGTGCGCCACCAGAATGGTTTGAAATCACATTGCACCAGCACATGCCGATGTTCCATATGGAGCATTGTGTATTTTGTGCTTTCCTATCCGAAGGGACAGACTATAGCAATTGTGGACGGCCATGCGATCGGCATTCGGTGACATTGCGCGATCGGATAGGCACAGAGCATATTCTCAAAGCCGATGCTGGATGTCGCAATACGGTATTCAATGGCGTTGTTCAAACAGGCGGGGAACATGCCAAACAATTAATCAATCGAGGGGTTAAGAACTTTCGGATTGAATTTGTGAATGAAACACCCCATGAATTGCATCAAGTGGTGCGTTGCTATCAACAATTATTAAATGGTGATATTACGGGCGGAGATTTGTGGCGATCGCTTCAGGCTCAAAACCCAACACAGCGACAACTTGGAGTGACGAGAGGGGCAATTTCAAGTTAGTTGCATTTAGAAATCACGACTATTCATAACTAGAACCGTAATCTTCTATTTCACCACCTAAGAGCAAATTACTGCATGATTGAACTTCATTGCCATACAACTTTTTCAGATGGGACGCTTTCACCCAAACGCTTAGTCGAGTCTTCATTAATGGCCGATGTTCACGCCTTAGCTATTACGGATCATGACACAATGTCGGGCTGGGATGAAGCAGAACAAGCGGCTACAGAATTTGCGAATGTCTACGATCGTCATCTAGAAATTGTTCCTGGACTCGAACTCAGCACTGTGCACAATGAAAAATCTCTACATATTCTCGGCTTCTATCCCGACAAGAATAAACTCGCAGCCCCACTCAAAGAACGTCTCGAAGGTCGAAAGCGTCGGGCGCAGGCGATGGTCGATAAACTCGATGCGTTGGGGTATCCGATCGAACTGCCAGAAATGGGCGAGGGCATGGCTCCCGGTCGTCCTCATATTGCTCGGGCGCTCATGGATGCGGGCCATGTAAAGGATATGCGCGAGGCATTCGATCGGCTGTTGGGCGAAGGTAAACCTGCTTGTGTAGAATACGAAAAATTCTCCAGCATCGACGGCATTGAATTGTTATTAAATTGTGATGCTATTCCCGTATGGGCGCATCCATTTTTGTTTCGAGGTGGTGAATTAGAAATTGTATTACCAAAACTACTCGCCGCTGGACTCAAAGGCATTGAAGTCTATCACCCAAGTCATACCGACTATCAAATGGAAAAGCTCAAGGGACTGTGCGATCGGCATGACTTACTGATGACAGGCGGCAGCGACTACCATGGTCCTGGAGCCGGAAATCATGCTGGATTAAATAGTCAAAATGTTCCAATGGAGCTTCTTGATGCATTAAAACTAGCTAAAGTTTAAACGAATCGCGATCGTAATGATATAGAGGACCGATGATCAAAGATAGACTACATGACGATCGACTTTGTAAATGTGTAAATTCAAATTCGATCGTTCCTCCCCAATCTTTAACCATCGTAATCCATCCATTTCTTAGCGGCAGTGCTGCTTTCTCTACTAGTCCGCAATTCATTCGCGGGGCGGGTTTGGAGCGAAGATTCTCATGAAACTGCTATAGTGTACATGAGTAATATTTTAAGAGTTTTCAGTATGAAGCAACTCCAACAATTTACGGCATTAATTGAACGAGAAGATGATGGTTATGTTTCGTTGTATCCCGAACTTGATATCGCTAGCCAAGGTGATACCGTCGAAGAACCTAGAATTAATTTAATCGAAGCGATCGAACTTTTTTTGAGGTTGTAGATCCTAAGGAGATAGCCAGCAGACTGCGATCGGAAGTTTTTATCACTCGGTTAGAGGTGTGTGTTGGCTAGATTAAAATCTGGGACGCTCTCATAGATTATTCGACAGTTGCAATTAGAATGATCGTTTTTCGAGGTTGAATGATGATTTTTAAAATCGATCGCACCTTTATCAACTTAACATTCTTCATTTCGTATTCTTCCACTTCTTGTTAAATTGTCGGTAGAATGAAAGTAAAATTTAGAGCGGTGATTGTATGAGCGTTGCTGAACAAGTTATGGCTGCATTAATAGATCTTCCAGATGAGCAGCAAACGGTTGTCTTGGATTTTGTGGAGTTTTTGCAGCAGAAGAAACGATCGTCAATGATGGGGATTCCGCAGCAAGTCCCGAAGTCTAATCTAGAAGTGATGCGTGAGACGCTTCGGCAGGTTGTGGGTTGTGCTAAAGATAGTCCAGCAGATCTGTCTACGAATCCAGTTTATCTCGAAGGATTTCGCTAATGAGGCTGGTCGAAGAAGGTGTGATTCAGATTGCGTTTGATTTGAATAACGAGATTAAGCCCATTTGTGAATTGATGCGTCGTTATCGATCGGTGCCGATGTCTTTGGCCGATGCTTGTCTGGTCGGGACTGTAAAATAGTTTGTATCAAAGGTCAAAAGAGATCATCTAATAAACTAGTGAACAGAGGCGCTGACTAATGACCTTCCGACCTGAACTAATTGACGAGTTGTTGAAAGATTATAAAAATGTCGATGATTTGATGGGACAAGGTGGAATCTTCAAACAATTGAGTAAAGCTCTGATTGAACGATGTCTGACCGCAGAATTAGATACTCTTCTAGAAGAGGAGAAGTTATCCCCAGAATCAGATGGTCCTAAGA
>JAJAYH010000454.1 GCA_026786325.1 Alkalinema sp. CAN_BIN05
ATTGGGTGGCGAGAATATATGCGGGGGATTTATGCGTTCACTAGTGATGACGATCGTGAAATTCCCTATGCCGAATCCAATTGGTTTAATCATCAACAACCATTACCCGAATTCTTTTGGGATTCAACCAAAGCAACCATGAACTGTTTAAACCAATGCCTCAGCCAAGTCGAGCGCACTGGTTATAATCACCACATTCAACGCTTAATGATTTTGAATAATTTTGCTCTAATTGCAGGCTACAATCCCCAAGAAATCGAAAACTGGTTTCATTCGGTTTACATTGATGCCTATGATTGGGTGATGCAAATGAATGTAATTGGGATGGGACAGTATGCCGATGGCGGATTGCTCGCTTCAAAACCTTATGCGTCTTCTGCAAACTACGTCAATAAAATGAGTGATTACTGCAAAAATTGTCAGTATGATTTCAAATCGCGAATTGGTGAAAAAGCCTGTCCGTTTAATTATTTTTATTGGGACTTCCTCGATCGTCACCGCGAAAAGCTATCAACCCAAGGCCGGATGAGTTTCATTTTAAAAAATCTCGATAAGATGACAGAGGGTGAATTAGAACAGATTAGAGAGTTGGCCCGATCGTGGCATGACCTCTATTAGACATATTCAGCTAAACGTGTTCGGCTGTTCAAACTACTCTAGCGACCTAGGCACCGGATCATAACCGCCTTCACAGAATGGATGACACCGACAAATGCGTTTTGTGCCGAGCCATGAGCCTTTAAGTGGACCATGAATATCGATCGCATCCAATGCATATTGGGAACAGGTGGGGATAAATCGGCAGGACGGCGGCGTGAGGGGTGAGATGAAGAGTCGGTAGCCTTTTACCAGGGTGAGTAAGAGAATTTTCATGATTGGGATAGACTAGTAGGCGAATTGTTCTGCGAGGCTTGGTTATGGCTTTTGATTATCCTGATACTTTACGATATACCGATACTCATGAATATGTGGGTTTGGAAGGAAATACCGCGATCGTGGGTATTACAGCATTTGCAATAGATCAACTGGGCGATATTGTCTTTCTAGAATTGCCAGAAGTCGGGACAGATGTGATTAAAGGCGATAAGTTTGGAACCATTGAATCGGTGAAGGCCGTGGAAGATTTGAAATCTCCAGTAACGGGAAAGATTGTAGAAATTAATGCGGCCATGGTCGATGCTCCTGAAGATCTGGCGAATGATCCTTATATCGGCGGCTGGCTGTTGAAAGTTGAAGTTTTAGATGTTGGAGACTTTGATTCAGTGATGAGTGCCATGACTTATCGCGAAATGGTCGAAGGCACTTAGAGCATAGGTTAGATTGATTTACTTTAATTGTATGGGATTATTTCTTTCCAAACTTTTACCGCTGTTCATTTACCCGATCGGCCTATCTTGTATTCTACTCCTGATCTCGATCGTCCTGATTCTTCAACGACGATCGAGGCGGGCGTTGGTTCCTATGGGATTGGCATTGGTGATTTTACTCGTTGGTAGTAGTGGTTGGTTTAGTACATGGTTGGTTCGATCGTTGGAGCAGCAATATCTTCCGGCGATTTTTCCAATCAATTCTGAACCATTACAGGCGATCGTACTTTTGGGTGGTGCGACTGGATCTCAGCTTGCTCCACGTCCTTGGATTGATATTAGCGGTGAAGGCGATCGGGTGCTTCATTCGGCAAAACTTTATAGAGAAGGCAGAGCGCCCCTAATTATCCCCACCGGGGGCAGGATTGCGTGGCGTGGTCCGGGAGATTCGGAAGCGGCGGATATGTCTCAACTCTTGCAAACAATGGGCGTACCGGAAGCGGCGATCGTGCTTGAACCCAATGCGTTGAATACCTATGAAAATGCGATCAATGTGCAGGCGATTCTAAGCGATCGTAAGATTGAGCATTTTTTGTTGGTGACATCCGCCGCCCATATGCCCCGATCGATGATGATTTTTCGGAAGCTAGGAATGCAGCCAATTGCAGCCCCGACGGATTATACCCGCACTGATGTTGAATCTAGAATCAATGGGCCACAAGACTTTTTACTGAGCACATTCCCCGATGCTGAGAATCTCCGGGATACCAATCGGGCGCTTAAAGAATACCTTGGGATTTTGGTTTATCGCTTAAAAGGGTGGGCTTAGCGCGTTTTTCCGGGAAGCTGAATGGGGAGTTGGAGCTGGGCTGCGATCGTTTCAAACGGTTGACGAAAGGGTTCGCTGCCTTGCTTAAGAATCGGGGACAGTATGTTTAGAATGGCTAGGAAATAAGCTTTTAGACGAACTAGCTTACGACGATAAGCGAAATTAACTTCGTTTTGCAAATCTTGCAAATAGACTTCGACCAGTTCTCGACGGCCTTCGGGAATTAGGCTGATTTGGGTATTGATTTGGGCGATCGATTCGGCGATGCGAGCATAGTCTATAGGCTCAGTTCTAGGGGTAATAGATGGTGATGCGATCGCTGTGGCGATCGGGCTAGTAACGATCGGGCTGGTGGTAACGATCGGGCTGGTAACGATCGCATCACTAATTTTTATCTCTGCACTTTCGAGGGAAGCTTTACCTTGGTCCGTCAGATAAGCGCGCACGACTAGGAACTCTTGGGTTTCGTTATCGTAGACTCGGGCAACTTTCAGATAGCCATCATCATCCAGCGCGTTGAGGTAGTAGCTGGTCATTTGCATGGAGGAATCAAGGGCTTTAACGATGTCTTCACCCGTGATGTTACCTTCATCGATAACTCGTAATATTTTGAGTTGACGATCGTTCAGTCGTTCCATGATTCATGTCCAGCGATAGTCAGGTGAGATCATACTTCAGGAATCATAAATTCAAAATATTTGTTGGCTGATAAATTAGCCACTTAACAAATTTATTGACGGATGACTCCGGCTTGACAATCACGCAACCAAGTTTTAATCGCTTGGGCCGTGATGCTTTGGCTACTTTCGCGAGGTGGAGTAATTTTGTTGGTGAATGGATATGGGCTAATGCGGGTGAAGCTTTGGGAGAGTTTCCAGCCTTGGCGGGTTTGGACGAGAAAGAGCCAATGGTATAGCTGGAATTCAGTGTTTTTTTGATTGAAGGTTTGTCGTTCTAGGGTGGTGATGAAGACCTGATGGAGGTTCGGATCTGAGACTTGTTGGGTGCCTGGTAATCTTAGGGGTTCTAGGTTGGGTTGACTGGCGACAATGACTTGGCTCATTTGTGGAACTTGAAATCGAGTGCCATTTTTTAAGGCTGCACGATTTGCATAACTAGGTAAATCACGGACTAAAAGCTCTGCGAGGTGGGCGATCGTGGTGGGGCAGGCTTTTTTGTTTGGGATGGTGATAGGGACGATCGGGGGCACAGCCGTAAAAATCATGGGGGTTCAGGACGCATAAGGGAGATTAGTAGGTTTGGAACAGGGCAAGCAATCTCTACATATCTAGCTTAAATCATCAACAATTTTCTCGAAGGCGGCGGCGGGATCGTCAGCGGCGGTGATGGGACGACCAATGACTAAGTAACTGGCTCCAGCTTCGATCGCATCTTTTGGCACCATGGTGCGCTGTTGATCGCCTCGGTCTGAACCGACAGGACGTACACCGGGACAGATGAGTAGAAAATCTTCGCCGCAGACCGATCGTAAATTCTTCGCTTCTTGGGGAGAACAAACAATTCCCGATAAGCCACTTTGCTGGGCAAGTTTAGCCATAGCAACGGTATAGTCTGCGACGTTTAGAGTGCTATGTAGTTCTTGGGTCAGAATGTGTTCGCTGATGCTGGTGAGCAATGTGACGGCGATGATTTTGGGTGGCATGAGGCCAGCGATCGCAGCGGCATGTTGGGCGGCATCTTGGGCAAGGCGCAGTCCGATGGATCCATTGACGGCGTGAACCGTGAGTAAGTCCACACCATAACGAGCGGCAGAGGCACAGGCTCCAGCGACAGTGTTGGGGATGTCGTGAAATTTGAGGTCGAGAAAGATTTTTTTGTCTTTACGTTTAAGCGTATGAAGCAGGCTTTCTCCGGTGGCAACGAAGAGTTCGAGACCCACTTTCCAAAAGGTAACGTCGGGGAGCCGATCGATTAATTCCAGTGCTGCGGCTTCTGTTGATACATCAAGTGGGACGATAATGCGATCGATCGGCTTCATGGGAAACTCTGAAAAGGGCGACTTTATTATAACTTAAGTGTTGTGGTGTGACGAAAAAAAAGATGGTGCGATAATAATGGATAGGATCTATTCTTGTTCACTGGTATCAGAGGGCATATGCAACTTCCAATCGTCGCAGCCGCACCCATCGTGAAGAGCCATGCTCCAGCCTTTCGCAACTTGTTTAATAGACCTCCTGCATGAATCCTGATGCGTGCTCGCAGAGTCAGAATAAAGTAGCAGAAGCGTTTCTGAGAGAGATGATGTC
>JAJAYH010000455.1 GCA_026786325.1 Alkalinema sp. CAN_BIN05
ATAACCGGGGAAAATAGGAGTGACACAAAATTTCGTCCCTTTAGTCTAAAGGAAAACACTCGCCCTATGCGCCTTCTCATCAGTAACGACGACGGAATTTTTTCCATCGGGGTCCGCACCCTTGCCAACACCCTCGCCGCCGCCGGACATCAGGTCACTGTTGTTTGTCCCGATCGCGAACGATCGGCCACAGGCCACGGACTCACCCTACACCAGCCCATCCGCGCCAATTTAGTAGGGGGTGTCTTCGACCCTAAAATCACTGCCTGGTCCTGTTCTGGTACGCCTTCTGACTGTGTGAAACTCGCACTGTGGTCACTGTTGGATGAAAAACCGGATTTTGTGTTCTCCGGAATCAATCATGGCGCAAACCTCGGCACAGACGTTCTCTACTCCGGCACCGTTTCTGCCGCAATGGAAGGCATAATCGAAGGCATCCCCAGTCTCGCCCTCAGCCTGACCAGCTTCAGCGCCAAAGACTTCCAACCCGCCGCCAACTATGCCCGAGATCTGCTTCAGCATTTGATTGAAAATCCACTTAAGGAATTATTTCTCCTAAACATTAATGTGCCACCTGTGAGTGAAGCAGAAATCAAGGGTGCAAAAATTACTCGCCAAGGAATTAGACGATACATTGAAGTTTTTGAAAAACGGACTGATCCCCGTGGCAAAACCTACTATTGGTTAGCTGGAGAAGTGGTCGAAGAACTGGAAGATCCAGACGGCGATCGGGAAACTCAGACCGACGTTGAGGCCATTCGAGAGAACTACATTACTGTCACGCCATTGCAATACAATTTGACGGATAAAAAAGAGCTGCCTAAATTAAAATCTTGGCTCCCGTCTGGAAAGTTCTAAAAACTCAAAGCCTCCATGCCAGAATGTCGAAATAATGGATTCCTTCACTTTTAATTCCATCACTTTTAAAGCCGTGCTAAAGCCAACCGTCGCAGCTCTCGGTAACTTTGACGGCCTTCACCTAGGCCACCGTCAAGTTATTCAGCCCATTCTCACCTATCCCATCGAGCAGTCCCTTCTAGGTTGTGGCGATCGGATCCATCCAACCGTGATCAGCTTTTCGCCCCATCCTGTCGAGTTCTTTACTGGGAAACCCCTTCCCACCTTGACTCCCGGTGATGAGCGCGTGAATGAACTCCATCGTTTAGGAGTCGAGCAACTTATTCTGTTGCCGTTTACCGAACAACTGGCCAACCTCACCCCAGCCGCCTTTGTTGAAACCGTTTTAGTCCAACAATTGCAAGCGCGATTTATCAGCGTGGGTGAGGATTTTCGTTTTGGTCATAAGCGGCTTGGGGATGCGAAAATGCTCAGGTCGTTGGCTGCCCAACACAATATCGATGTCGTCCTTGTGGCCTTGGAGCGCATTGGGCACGATCGGATCAGCAGCACCGCCATTCGCAATGCCTTAAAAATTGGCGACTTGGCGACTGCCAATCGAATGCTGGGCCGCCCCTACAACCTCGTGGGCACCGTCGTCCAAGGTCAACAACTCGGTCGCACATTAGGGTTCCCGACCGCCAATCTGGCCCTCCCCGCCAATAAGATGATTCCGTGCCAAGGTGTATATGCCGTGCGAGCCACTATGGATTCGATGGATTCAGGTAGCTCGACCTTGACCAATTTAGGCGTGATGAATATTGGCAATCGCCCCACGGTCAACGGCTTGACCCAAACCATTGAGGTTCACTTGCTCGATTGGTCGGGATATCTTTATGGTCGCCAGCTCAATGTGGAATTGTTAGACTTTTTACGATCGGAGCAAAAATTTGGCAGTCTTGACGATCTCAAACAGCAAATCAATCACGACTGTACGATCGCCCGCCAACGTCTCTCCTATGTTGCTTAGGATTGCATGGGTTCATGATATTATATCGTCTCAGAAGACTAAAGAATTCTGGCTATGATTAGAAGCCGAAAGTAATCTTTTTCACAACATCCCTCAGAGCCATTTATGCGTGCTACTTATGCGTGATCGTCTTCACCGTCTTACTGAAAACCTCCACCATGCGATTGTGGGTAAAGACCATGCGATTCAACTAGTACTCGTCGGATTACTTTCCGGAGGGCATGTATTGCTTGAAGATGTGCCGGGAGTGGGAAAAACCCTGTTGGCCAAATCCTTAGCGAAATCTATTGATGGCATCTTTCAGCGGTTGCAATGTACGCCAGACTTAATGCCAACAGATGTCACCGGGACGAATATTTGGAATCCAAAACGGGGCGAATTTGAGTTTTTGCCCGGTCCCGTCTTCGCCCATATTTTATTAGTTGATGAAATTAACCGGGCCACACCCCGAACTCAAGCAGCGCTCTTGGAAGTGATGGAAGAGCATCAAGTGACAACAGATGGTGTATCGAGATCGGTGCCGACTCCCTTTTTTACGATCGCCACCCAAAACCCCGTGGAATACCAAGGCACCTTCCCCCTACCCGAAGCCCAAATGGATCGCTTTGCCTTGTCCCTATCCTTGGGCTACCCGGACGAACAAGAAGAACTTCAGATGATTCAGCGGCTTCAGTCGTCTACAAAAGTCACAGAAATTGAACCTTGCATTACCCCACTGGAGATTCAGCAACTTCAGAAAAATTGCCGAGAAGTTCGAGTCGAGCCAGGACTTCAGGACTATATTTTGCGCCTAGTACGATCGACCCGCGAAGATGGTGAAATTACTTTGGGTGCGAGTCCCCGGGGAACGGTGGCTATGGTGCGATCGGTTCAAGCCTATGCCTATATCCAAGGGCGTGATTATGCAATTCCTGATGATGTCAAATTCTTGGCTCCCCATGTGTTGGCCCATCGCTTAATTCCTTCTAGTGGTCGTCAGACAAGATCCATTGTCGATCGGTTGCTCACTCAAGTCCCCGTCACAGCAAAATGAACACCACACAAACCACACAAACCCACGACGAAGAATTCCTCGCCGCTCGGGTCCGAAAGTTAGCCATCCAACATATTCAGCGCCATATCTTAATTTGTGCTGATCCCAGTAAACCTATCTGTTGCAGTCAAGCGGAAGGGGTTGCTGCTTGGGACTATCTGAAGCGCCGCCTGCAAGAACTGAAACTGGATGTGCCGCAAATCGATCGTCCCAGTTGCGTGTTTCGGACCAAAGCCAATTGTTTGCGGGTCTGTACCCAAGGCCCAATTTTGGTCGTTTATCCGGATGGTGTCTGGTATCGCGCCACATCTCCAGAGGTAATTGAGCGAATTATTCAAGAGCATTTACTGAATAATCAAATTGTCCAGGAATACGTATTTTTGACTCATCCGCTACCGGAAATCCAACCTACGATAAATTTACCCTAAGGTTCAGAAAAATAATAAGGTTGAGCCGTATACAATATGACTCAGTAATTATTACTAGTGTGAGATACTTTCTGTAATTATGTGGGTATCTTTTTAGATAGACCCGCCTATCGTGGCAGAAAATCTGGAGCCTGACATCCATAGCCTTCTACGATGAAGCCATGGTGCAGATAACTGTGGGAATCTCCTACACCCGTAAACCTATTTGAGATCCAGGTAAAGTAAGTCAAAATGAAGGACACCAACACTGGGACACAGAAAACGCTACTGCTCATCGACGATGACCCCAATCTCATTTTGTTGGTGAAAGACTACCTGGAGTTTCGAGGTTATGAGGTTATTACGGCTGAGAATGGCCGAGAAGCCCTAGAAGTCTTAGATCAGCAGACCCCAGCCATGATCATTTGTGATGTCATGATGCCGGAAATGGATGGATATTCCTTAGTCAGCGCCATTCGATCGGACCCGAAGACCAGTTGGATTCCGGTTCTTTTCCTTTCTGCAAAGGGACAAAGCCAGGATCGGGTCAAGGGGCTGAACATTGGGGCCGATGTCTACATGGTCAAGCCCTTCGAGCCAGAAGAGCTAGTTGCTCAAGTTGAGTCTTCGTTGAAGCAGGCATCGCGTCTGATCCAACATAAAGATTTAAAGGGTGGAGACTCGTCCCCTAGAATCAAAGTTCCATTTGATGTCGAATTGACTCCAACGGAACTTCGGGTAGTCCAATTTGTGGCACGAGGCATGGCGAACCGAGAAATTGCTGAAGAACTGAATGTGAGTCAACGGACCATTGAAAGTCATGTCAGTAATATGCTGGGTAAGACCAGTCTGCATAACCGGACGGAGCTTGCTCGTTGGGCTATTGAAAGTGGAATGGCTTAATTGGCTTGGGTTAATTGCATGGCTAGGCGATCGTAGATCTAGTCTCGTCTAATTAATTGAAATGGGCCTCGTTCTTATCATTAGAACGAGGTTGTTTTTTAAGAAATCTGTATCACACGACTAGCCCCTCGGGACGATTTGGGGTGCTAGCTTTGATTTTTTACGGGCAATCTCAAGGCGTTTCCGAAGTGGTTGGATTAGATCTGGGCTAATGGCGAGGCGTTGGGCGATCGCGGTTGCTTGTTCATAGGCAGCGATCGCACCGGGATAATTTTGCTGGCGATCGCGCATTTGCCCTAGTGAATCCGAGGCTTTCATTGCATTGTGTAAGTTGTAGACCGCTTGTTCTGAATCAACTAGAAAATCGTAAACCTGTTCGGCAGCGGGGAAACGATCGGTGCGGCGATATAGATCTCCGAGTGCAAAGAGTGCGCTACTGCCGTAGGAATTTTGACTTAGAGTTTGGCTCACCGTAAAGGTTGTTTGATAGTTTTTTTCTGCATTACCTAGGTCTTGAGCTTTGTCATAATTTTCAGCAAGACGCAAGGTTAATGCGGGTTGGACTGCGGGCTGGGCTGCGTAAAGGATGATCAAATCTTGTAATGGCCCGATCGCATCTTTGGGCTGATTGTTTTGCTCAGCGATATACGTCAGTTGAATTAAATAGAGTGCCTCGCTGGCCGGGTTTTGTGCGAGGCGAGAGAGTTCCCGTAGATCTAGATAGATCTGCTGAGCTTTGGTATACCGAAACCAGTCGAGGTGAATCAGTCCAATGGAATTGAGGGTTTTAAAGAGTTCGATCGGATTATTGGGCAAGGAATTCGGCAAAGCATTCGATCGCAGGCTTTGGAGCCGAGGTTCATAGATGGAAAGTGCAAGCTGGGGAGCACGTAGGACTTGATAGGCGATCGCTAAATATTCGTTTAGTTCAGAAAAACTAGCTTCGTCGAATATAGGACTCGGTGTGGCTGGATTAGACTGCGGCTGGATTTTAATCTGAATGACTTGAAGACGTTCGGTGATGTCCCGTAAATCGCGAGTTCGATTATTTTGCCAAGCGATTTCTCCGATTTTGGCCAGCGCAAAGATTTCCTCTCGAAATCCTAGAACTCGCCGCAGTCGAAGCTCCCGAAACCAAATGAGAAATGCTTCATCGGATTTTTTCTGAGAGAATTGTGTTTGCCCCTCAATATGAAGTCTATCCAAGGCCGATCGTAGTTTTTCTTTTTCTAGATCATTGAGCGATCGGCGTGGTTCGAGCAGTAATTGGGGATCGCTTAGTAGTGGATCTGGTAGTACTTGTCCCAATGGATTTGGTGGAAAACGTTGGGGATCGGGTGCCGTTACCGCCGGATATTCGACCTCACGGGCGACGATGACCTCCGATCGGTTGTAGACAATTGGTGTGGCGGCCAAGCTATTGGATCCCAGTAGCAGACTGGAGAAGAGGAGCAGGAATGTTGTGTTTTTCGGCTTCATACAGTCTGTGGGATCGTACATCTGTTAAGACCCGATGATACTATTGATTAGCTTTGAGTGATGAGCTTTGAGCGCGGCTCGAAGTTCCTGGATTGGTTGATGTGGAGTGAGGAAATCTGTGAAAGTTTTGCTGGTGGGTAATGGTGGACGAGAACATGCGATCGCGTGGCGGTTGGTCCAAGACGAGTCAATCCAGGTGACATGCGTTCCTGGTAATGGCGGAACTGCAACGCTTCCCAGATGTCAGAACCTTGCTTTAACTCAGGATGATTTTGAAGGCATTGCCGGGTTTTGCACGGTGAATAATGTTGCTTTTGTTGTAGTTGGCCCAGAAATTCCGTTGGCGGCTGGCATTACAGACTTCTTGCAACGTAAAAATATTAAAGTCTTCGGGCCACAGAAAGCCGGGGCACAAATAGAAGCGAGCAAAGCTTGGGCGAAAGATTTGATGCAGTCGGCCAACATTCCCACGGCCAAATCTGCTGTTTTCACGGATCTACCGTCGGCCCGTGCTTACGCGGAAACCGAAGGCGCACCCATTGTGATCAAGGCTGATGGTCTTGCGGCGGGTAAAGGCGTTACGGTTGCTATGACGGTAAATGAGGCGATCGCGGCGCTAGAAGGCTGTTTTAGTGGACTCTTTGGGGCGGCTGGCGAACAGGTTGTGATTGAAGAATGCTTAATAGGCGAGGAAGTTTCTGTCCTAGCCATAACTGATGGCGAGACCATTGTTCCCTTATTACCGGCCCAAGACCACAAGCGTATCGGAGAAGGTGATACGGGCGAAAATACAGGTGGTATGGGCGTTTATGCTCCGGCCCCGATCGCCACGCCCGAAATCATGGCTCAAGTTCAAGCCCAAGTTTTGGAGCCTGCGATCGCTGAGTTAAAACGACGCGGCATTCAATATTGCGGGATTCTTTACGCTGGACTCATGATCAGTCCCACGGGAAAGATTAATGTCATTGAATTCAATTGTCGCTTCGGCGATCCTGAGACCCAAGTCATTTTACCGCTCTTAGAAACCCCGCTACATGAAATTATGTTGGCTTGCATAGAAGGCCGTCTGTCCACGTTTGGCCCCTTGGAATGGAACCCTGAAGTATGTGCTTGTGTTGTGGCGGCTTCTGGCGGCTATCCCGGCGCATACAAAAAAGGATTAGCTATTACTGGAATTGCTGAAGCCGAAGCTCAAGCCTCACTGGTGTTCCA
>JAJAYH010000456.1 GCA_026786325.1 Alkalinema sp. CAN_BIN05
AATCCAAGGTGGATGTTGATCGAAGTCAGCGGGGTAAATTCTTTCTGTGTAATCGCCTAATCCATAGCCAATTCAAGTTCACTACTCGATCGCGGTCATTTCTTGTTCAGTGAGATGGGCTTTTAGCTTTGGTGTAAACTTCACAACAAATGGAAAATTTGCACTCACGGGCCGACCTTTCCAAGAAGTAGCGATCGCAACTACTTCTCCCTCGTGGCCATTCAGGTCAAACGCAATATTTCGATGTTCGGGATGATGATAAATCAAAACCGATGTACTCACCCGAATTCGTGTTCCAACTTCCATAACAATTCCGTCTGCGTCTATCAGCATTTGTAATCTTACTATCTTTACATAAGGCGGTACATTGGCCTCGAATTTCAAGGGTGAAAATCACACTATCGAGCTAGGACTTTGGTAGCCATTGCTGGACTTCGAGCTGAATCCGATCGCGCACGCCATTAAACCCACTTGGATCCGCAATAGGCCAAGCCGCAACACCGCCGCACCCGACTAACACCACCAGTAGTAATCCGAGACATCCCTTACGTTGTTTTTTGGGAGCAATGTAGGGTGTTATTTCTGCGGCAACTTCAGAAGTATTGATTTCAGGTTCCGCCATGTCGGCAAAAACTACCTTTCGGGTTTGATCAGTGACTTGGCATTGGGTTAACACTAGGGAAATGTTGTCACTGCCATTTTCTTTATTGGCCAAATCTACCCACTGTTGGGCGGAGTCTTCGAGAGATAGGCCCAACAGTAGCAATCCCTCAGCAAACCTTTGCCAATGCTGTTCGACTAAATCCCGATCGCTGAGTCCATCAGAACACAGCATCAAAACACCGTCCTCTTCCAAGATGAACCGTTGAACTCTGGGCCGCAACGACTCACTATCACGGGTTCCGAGTGCCTGGGTCAACGCCCCCGCATCAGGCCGCATCAGGGCATCACGGTAGGTACTGCGACCCAGCCGAACTTCCCGGGTACTCACATCATCGTCAACACTGAGTTGATGCAAACTTCGGGCCGTCATCCAATAGGCTCGACTATCGCCAACACTCACCAAATAAAGCTCATGGCCGTTACTCAGAACCGTTCCCGCTGCGGTGCGAACCCGTTGAGGCACTTGCAATGCCAACATTAAGGTTGTGCCCATGCGCCGACGATCGTTGCGTCCTTGTTCGTCATTTTGATGAGAAATCAGATTGTTGACCACGCGAGTAATGGCCGCAAGCTGTTCGCAAATCACGTCCGGCGCCATCAGCTCCGGCTGCTCGGCCACTTCAGCCAGAAAGGCACGGATTTGGGGTTTAATCGACTGCACGGCCATATGACTCGCCACTTCGCCGCCTTCATGTCCCCCAATGCCATCGCAGACAATGGATAACCGGGGAAACAAATCGTCCTGAATGGTGGCATTGCCCAAGGGATAGCAGGTGTCTTCATTATGTTCGCGGGACTGGCCAACGTCGGTAATCCCAAAAGCTTGTAATCCCAACGATAACTGTCCGGCTTGCTCTAGTAAAAGCTGATTGAGGACCGTGCGAAGGGTTTCTATGGTAGTTTTTGGGTCATGCATCTGAACGCAGATTTCTTGCAAGGGCTGGGCGATGCTCGATCGGGCTTCCGGCAATAATCCTGACCATAAACTAGCCAAATCGCTTAACGTGGGTTCCGTGATGTCTACTGTCAACTCACGCAATCGCAGCCGCCAATCATGAACCCGCAGATTTTCCTCAATCAACAAGCTACTCGCCACCTGCCAATCCAACATCGGCGACCATAACTCCAGTAT
Organism: Alkalinema sp. CAN_BIN05; assembly: GCA_026786325.1. Classification (GTDB taxonomy): domain Bacteria; phylum Cyanobacteriota; class Cyanobacteriia; order Leptolyngbyales; family Leptolyngbyaceae; genus JAAFJU01. Next base: position 1,796 of record JAJAYH010000456.1, read on the forward strand.
CTGCCAAAGCCAATACACCTGACGCACTGCGCTATTTTGGCCAAAGCTTTCCATAAACCCAGGATAGGGCTGGCCTTCGGAGTCAAAGGGCACATTGTCTAGTAGCAGAGTATTCTGGCCGCCATCTTGAGCTATGCCGTAGATTTCAGGCAGGTGCAGACGATGGTCATACAGATGGAGGTAGGGCAAGTAGGAATCTGATATTTCCCCCATGAACGGAACCAGCCCCGGTTGCAAATCGAGCCAAAGTCTGGGTGATACGACTTTATAGCGACCATTGCCAACAATAGAACCCGCAGGACGTTCATTCGATTCTATTGCCCAGACATAGCGATAGGTGATGGGCGTACCGCAATTTGCGCAAACCTTGTCTCCCGCCAAGTTCTCTGGCCGATCGCAGCGGGGATTCGTGCAGTAAATTTTTAATTCAAATCGGCTCATGATGTAGACAAGGTTGTTAAAAAAAGAAGGTTGCTTGAAAAGAGAAGTTAGACGCGTACCGATCGGGATCTTACTTTATCGAAAAAATCCCGGAATGATCACCCTGAGGCTTGAAGCGCAACTTAAGTCCCCCAAACTATACAGAATGATTTCCGACCTGGCAAAATTTTATTGACTAAATTATTGACCAAATTATTGACTAAACTTGTCTCAATCTGAAGAAAGCGACACATAGGGCTAACTACCCATAGGGCTAAATTATGTCTGATGTATCAATAATGTGGCTTTTGGTCGGGAGCGGGTTTTGCTTGCTGGAACTTGCTACCCCGGTTGCCTTTGTGTCATTGGTGATGGGCTTGAGTGCCTTTCTCGTGGCTCCAACCTCATCATCACTACCGTTTAATTTGCAGGTGGTGCTGTGGATCATTCTGTCGTTGGGCTTATTTTGGGTGTCCCAAAGTTTTGTCCGGCCCCGATCGCAGTCCCGTAAGCTGGATGCCGATTATGCCTATACCATGACGGAGATTCTTCCGGGTGAAACGGGACGGGTTAATTATGAGGGCCAGTCGTGGTTAGCCCAACTTGATGATCCGACCGCTCAACTTGCACCAGAACAAAAAGTTCGGGTGATCGATCGGCAGGGCACACTACTAATTGTCTCCCACGATAGCGCGCTCCTCTAGAGAATCAGGATCAAATCCTCATTCCAACCACGTCTTTATTTCCCGCCAGAATTTAATTTACCAACGGAGTCCAACATTATGTTCGCCTATCTTATTGCTGCTACTTTGGCTGCTGCTGCTGCCTTAGCGACCGTTAAAATCATTCCTCAAGGGGACGAAGCCTTGGTTGAACGTTTAGGACAGTTCGATCGTAAACTCCCGGCTGGTCTGAATATTTTGGTACCGGGAGTAGAAATTATTGCCTACCGCGACACGACCCGTGAAAAAGTTTTAGACATTCCATCCCAAACTTGCATCACCCGCGACAACGTTGCCATTAGCGCAGATGCGGTGATTTACTGGAAAATCGTTGACATGGAGAAAACCTACTACAAAGTGCAAAATCTCCAAATGGCCATGGTTAACCTGGCGCTCTCGCAGCTTCGGGCTGAAATGGGTAAGCTCGACCTCGATGAAACCTTCACCGCTCGCGAAAAAGTCAACGAAGCCCTCATGCGGGAACTTGACCACGCCACCGTGCCTTGGGGGATCAAAGTGACCCGAGTCGAACTTAAAGAAATTATTCCCGCCAAGGCCGTTATGGAGTCCATGGAACTTCAGATGTCGGCAGAACGGAAAAAACGGGCGGCGGTTCTGACCTCTGAAGGGGAAAGAGAGTCTGCGATCAACTCGGCTCAAGGTCGGGCGGAGGCTCAAGTTCTGGATGCAGAAGCACGGAAACGATCGACAGTCCTGAGTGCAGAAGGGGAACAACAACGGATTATTCTGGAAGCCCAAGCTAACCGTCAACAGCAGGTTTTGAAAGCACAAGCCACGGCGGAATCAGTGGCGATCGTAACCCAAGCGCTCAAGGCTGATCCGACGGCTCCAGATGCGGCCAAGCTGCTGATGGCGCTGGGGTATTTGACCATGGGCGAGACGATCGGCAAAAGTGACAGCAGTAAAGTGTTGTTCATGGATCCGGCGAGTATTCCGGCTTCTATTGCTAGCATGATGGCTATTGCTGATCCATCACGCCCGTCCTAATCTTCAAACGCCCACACAGTCTTGACATAGGCCAAAAAATTCTAAGACGTGATAGTTCATTTTGAACCCATATTGTTCACTGAACTTTTTCTCTAAGGCGTGAACCGGGCAGGAATCTAGCTCAATCGTTTTACCGCATTGCAAACAAGTGAGATGGTGACGGTCTTCTTGGATCAATGAATATAACGATTCCCCAGTAGTGAGGGTGCGGACTTGGACTGCACCTTCTTTTTTTAGGGCATCCAGTGCCCGATACACCGTCGCAAGCCCCATACTTTTTTCATGTTGACGCAACTCAGAATAGAGATCTTGGGCCGAAATCGATCGGTCCATCTGTTTCAGAGATTCAAGAATTCTAGTTTGGCTACGAGTTCGACGAAGGGGAGTCATGGCGATCGGGACGCAAGATATGCAAGGAATATACAAAGCATTTTATAGATTTGAGTGTACCGCATCCCTTAGAATGATCATCGATTGCCGCATCATGTGTTTTTCTGAGGATCGATCGATGGCTCAAGCTATGACTCAAACTGTGACCCAAACTGTGACCCAAACCTACCAAGCTCAACTCTACGTCACTCTTCGGCCTTCCGTGTTGGATCCGGCAGGCGTGGCTGTTCAGTCTGGCTTAAAACACATGGGCTACGACAACGTAGACAGTATTCGCATTGGCAAATACATCGAACTGACGGTCACGGCTGAAACTGAAGCGGCTGCGACGGAGCAACTGAATGTAATCTGCGATCGGCTTTTAGCGAATCCCATCATCGAAAACTATCGGTTTGATCTTAAACTCAATGAGTCAAATCG
>JAJAYH010000457.1 GCA_026786325.1 Alkalinema sp. CAN_BIN05
GCCGCCGCCCGATCGACATTGACAATAGCCGCCACATCACTTGGAATCCCTGCCAAGACATCCTGCAAAATTTGGTTTGGATCTTCAGTTCGTGGATTATCTGACGTAACAATTGCTTGATCTGACAATCGTGCTGCAATGCCACCCATTAGAGGCCGTTTAGTCCGATCGCGATCGCCGCCGCAGCCAAATACACAAATCATATTTCCAGCAATAAAGGGCCGCGCTGCCGTTAATAGATTTTCTAAACTATCCGGCGTATGGGCATAGTCCACAATCACACTGACATCTTGTCGATCGTTCACCTGCACGCGTTCCATTCGTCCCGGCACCCCGATAAATTTAGGAAATACTGCCGCCATTTCAGCTAAATCTAATCCCAAGGCCAAACCTGTTCCAATACCTGCTAGAAGATTGGCAATATTAAACTGTCCAACTAACGGCGATCGGAATTCAATACTTCCCATCGGCGTATGCAATTTTCCACTTACACCACTCGCAGTATAAACAACATCAGTGATATACAAATCTGCTTTTGTTTCAGTACTATATGTCCAGACCCGATCGCCTAATCGTTCAATTAATCGCTGACCATAATCATCATCTTTATTAACGATCGCGCGCCCACGTAAATAGGTATCACTAAATAGAAGTGCCTTTGCTTCAAAATAGTCTTCCATATCCTTGTGATAATCCAAATGATCTTGGGTCAAATTTGTGAATACTGCCACATCATATTGACAACCCAATACCCGACCTTGGGCAAGCGCATGGGAACTGACTTCCATCAAACCATAGTCACAACCTGCTTGAATAGCTTCATTTAATTGCTTTTGAAGATCGATCGGAAATGGTGTGGTATGAATTGCTGTTTGATTAAACCCTTTCCACCTCGTATACAGTGTCCCGATCATCAGCGGCATCTTGCCAGCGCGATCGAGCAAAAATTCAATAATGTGAGTTGTCGTGGTTTTGCCATTCGTCCCCGTTACACCCACCATTTTGAGCCGATCGGTTGGAGTATCATAAAAGCTCACCGCAAGACGGGCACAGACTTCAGCAGGATTTTCGACGGTGATCAGAAGTTGATCCGTTGCTGGAATCTTAGTCGCCGCCGCTTCGGAAACAAGAGCTGCGATCGCTCCAGACATTATCGCACTTTCCCAAAAATCTCCACCATCAACGCGAGTTCCAGGCATTCCGATGAAGAGATCTCCGGGTTTTGCGGTGTGAGAATTGGTGGTGAGTCCGGTGACATCACACCTGAGCGCGGGATGCTCAAGTTGTGTCGAAATTCCGGTAGTAGCGAGTAAGTCCTTCAACAGCATGGGCGATTCCTTTAAATCATCGGATAAATCAGTATCAATCAATTAGTCTCTATCAAATTATCGTATCGTTTGTCTGTAGCGTAAACGGCTGTAGCATTTGAGTGATTTGTGCGATCGAGGCCCGAGGTGATTGCCGTGGCGTGGGTAACAGCTTTCCAGAGTCTGTCTGAACATACAGTACAGGGATTTCATACTGATAGGCTTGAAATGCGGCATCATCTTGCGTAATATCGCGAACGTCAAGCTTCAGATTCAATTCTGTGACGGCGCTTAGTTTTTCCTCTAGTCCTTCGCAGAGATGACAGCCCGGTTTGCTATAGAGAATGAGATTCATGAATATAGCAATTTATCATTGCAAATTAGAGAACTTGAGTCAGGCAGCAATCAATCCCAAGAAATTCATAAAAGGTATAAAATCTTTGTCAGAAAAGAGAAGTGGATAGTTATTCTCGATACAGAAAGTTGCAATCACAACATCAGCCGTTTTGCGAACAGTTACTCCACGTTTACGTAACGATCGAAAATGATTAGCACTTTTGACTGCAATATCACTCCCTAGTAAATTAAAGACTGTGAGTGCTGTCAATAATTGCTTTGCTATTTGGTAGTCTTTATCTTCTCGAAATCCCTGCAAAACCTCCACTAGGATTAAATCTCCTAAGCCTACTGCTTCTGAACTTAGTAAGTCATCGAGCTTATTAGTCTGAGCAGTATCTCGTCCATTGAAATAATCTATCCAAACACTAGAATCCACTATAACCATTAGACTGCTCTCATCTCATCTAGATCGCCATCCCACTTCAGCTTGCCTCTAAATCCTCTAATTTTTGATTGTCGGTTAAGATGAATAAGCGTTTGTAAACCCAATGAAATCACCTCCTCTTGTGTGGTCAATCCAGTAACAGCCAAGGCTTCGTTGACCAGTTGATCGTCGATCGAAATCATGGTTTTCATCTTTGTTCCTCTAAACTTAATCAGCTATACAAAATTATAGTAATTTCTGTTGCCCCAAGCTCGCTTGACGGAGAGCTTGGGAAATCTACTTATTTCTGGTTCGTCGTGGAATGAAGCCCACATTCTTTTTTAGTTGCATCTTCCCACCACCAACGACCTTCGCGCTCGTGCTGATTGGGCAACACCGGACGAGTACAAGGCTCACAACCAATGCTAATGAATCCGCGTTCATGGAGTGGATTGTATGGGACGTTCCAAGTGCGAATGTAGAGCCAAGTTTCTTCCGATGTCCAGTTCGCCAAAGGATTGAACTTCACTAAATTTCTCCCAGGCCCAGAAAAGCCAGTATCTGCTTGCACAGCAGGAACAGAGTCTCTAGTGGACGGGCTTTGGTCTTGGCGTTGTCCCGTAATCCAGGCATCCATGGTCGCAAGTTTCCGCCGCAATGGTGCAACTTTCCGCACCGTGCAGCATTCCTTATGGCCATCCTCGTAGAAGCTAAAAAAGCCTTTCTCTTGTGTGAATTTTTCTAAGGCTTCAGTGTTGGGATACATGACTTCAATCGTGATGCCATAGTGTTTACGAACCCGATCGATATACTGATAAGTCTCGGGATGCAAACGGCCTGTATCTAGGCTAAAGACCTTAATATCTTTTTTGATTTTGTGGGCCATATCGATCAGCACGACATCTTCTGCGCCGCTGAAAGAAATGTAGATATCATCAAATAAGCTCAACGCTTTTTCCAGGATTGCCTGAGGACTTTTGCCCGTCAGTTCAGCCTCTAAGCTAACAACGTCAAGGCTAACGACATCAGGGATGGCGATCGTGGTGGACATAATCTGTGTTCTCTCTAACTCAATGCATAACATTCTATCAAGCTGTCTACACTTAGGTTCGATTTTCAGATTCGATTTTCATCTTAAATCCAAACCGATCGCCTCCTTTGCACTTGATCTAGGACTTACGAATTTGTAGCATTTGATTGCCATCTTTTTGGAATTCGTAATCAACGGGTACAATTTTCACGTCAAACCCTTTTTCCGAAAGATTTGTAATAACTGCATCGACATAGGGCGATCGGGAACAGTTCAGTTTTAGCAATGGAAAAATGCGAAGTTCTTTAGAAACGCGCAAAAGTTCATGAATTGAATCAAGATGAAACTCAAGGGTGAGTTGATCTGAATATAGAAATAATAAATGAGAACACAGGCACAAATCAAATTGATTGTCGGTAAAGTCTAAGCTAGGCAATGACTCAGCCCGATACCGTCCAGCTTCTTTCCCTAATTCATAATCCACCAAGAAATCTTCCATTGCATCAAGCCTTGCCTGACCTAATTCATCAACATTTCGGAAGTTTTTCCAAATATATCGATCGGGATTTTGTCTGACTTGAGAAATTACTGTTTTATAGGTTTCTTCAACCCGTTGCCGAATCTGATCTGACGAAAATTCGTATACCGGATCGATCGATACGACAGAATGATTATGCTTCGTCATTTCAGCATTAAAGCTGGCCGGACCATCCCCGCAGCCTAAGATTTTTGAGTTTAGATCTGCATCCGTCAGACTAAACATCAATTTGTATTCTTCTAACGTTCGGCCCCAAGGGACAACTTTACTGAGTTTCATAATACGATCGACATTCCTAAACTAATTGCAATTGTACGTTCTCTCAGCGCAGTCACGCGATTAAGCGCCTGACTAAAGTCCCCGTGTCACCGCACTGCCCGCTCCTTGAAACATTATCCAGGATAGGAAAAAGTTTGAAATAAAAATTGCCAGTAACGATGTCACCACCGCTGTCGTCGTTGATTCGCCAACGCCTTTCGCCCCGCCCGTTGTCGTCAATCCCCAACTGGTCCCAATAATCGCAATCAGAAACCCAAAAACGATCGCTTTCAAAGGCGCACTACACAAATCCCACACGGTCAAAAATTTTCGTGCCGAATCCAAAAACACCATATTGGGAATGGCATAGATTAAATTCGCCATCGCCATGCCGCCCAAAATCCCCGTGCCTAATCCCAAAATTGTCAACAGCGGCAACATCAAACAACAAGCCAACACGCGAGGCGTAACCAAATAATCGATCGGATCTGTCCGCAACATGTACATCGCATCAATTTGTTCCGTCACCTGCATCGTACCCAACTCCGCCGCAAAGGCCGAACCCACACGACCCGCGATCGTCACCGCCGTCAATACTGGAGCCAATTCCCTCGCCAGCGACAACGCCAGCACCCCGCCAACCGCAGATCCGGCCCCAAAATTCAAAAACTCCCGCGCCACCTGAATCGTGAACACCATGCCCACAAAGGTCGAAGTCAACAACGCAATCATCAACGACTGCGGCCCAACAATAGACATCTGTTCCAACGTGTTGCGACGGTTGATTTTCCCCTTCAACAGATGGAGTACCACTTGCCCCATCAACAGCAGCGCCATCATCATGCGATTGAACCACAGGGAGAAGCTAGACTTTGAAGTGGATCTTAAAGTGGCTTTTTGAATCGATTTTTGGTCA
>JAJAYH010000458.1 GCA_026786325.1 Alkalinema sp. CAN_BIN05
CTCATCGCCCCACCGAGATTCAACGAGTTGCTTTTTTTCAAGCGAGTGAAGAACAGGGTAAAGCGTACCAATGAGGAGCTTAGTTTTTCCTTCACTTGCTTTTTGGATCGCTTCAGGAATTTGGAGTCCATATAGTTCTTTTCTGTATAGCGAGAGCAAGATAAGCTCTTCTTTACTTGAGACATTTGAAATTGCTCCATAATTGATATTTTTTGCCAGCATATTTAACTCCCGATTGTGGTTATCTCCAAGAATACTATGGTATCTTATTTTTGAGATAATTGATGCAAAATTTCTGATTTCTTGAATAATTTTATTGAAATGCAGGAGTGGCGCTCATAGAAAAGTAGGGCCGATCGCAATCACGATCGGCCCTACTTTTCTGTCAACCAATTATCAATTCAAAATCACCAAAATCCAACAGCCAGGATCACCTAAGTGAGTGCTTCTAGATAATCTTGAACCTGATTACGTCGTTTAGGTTGACGCAACTTCTGAAGTGCCTTTGCTTCAATCTGTCGGACCCGTTCGCGAGAAAGCTCCAAAGCTCGACCAATATCGGCTAAGGAATAGGGCTGGCCATTAGTCAAACCAAAGCGCATTTGAATGACATCCCGTTCACGATCGGTCAAATCTGCCATCATCAACAGCAAATCTTTCCGCAATGATTCACGCATCAACAAATCCTCCGGCGACAGAGCCTCTGTTTCCAGCAAATCGCCGAGTTCTGTATCTTTTTCTTTGCCAACCTTGGTTTCCAACGACACCGCACGGGGCACTTTTAGCAGTACTTCCCGCACCTGATCGACGCTCATATCAAGCTCTTGGGCCACATCTTCAATAGATGCAGTACGACCTTTTTCTTGAGAAATCTTTCGCTGAGCTTTTTTGATTTTGTTTAGTTTTTCAGTAACGTGGACCGGAAGCCGAATCGTACGACTTTGGGTTGCGATCGCCCGTGTAACGCCCTGACGGATCCACCAATAGGCATAAGTACTAAACCGATAGCCTTTGGTCGGGTTGAATTTTTCCACCGCCCGTTCCAAGCCCAAAGTCCCTTCTTGAATCAAATCCAACAGCTCTAAACCTCGGTTTTGGTACTTCTTCGCCACAGACACCACCAGACGAAGATTCGCCTTGATCATGTGTTCTTTAGCCCGAATTCCCTCAGTTTGAACTTTCTCAAGCTCTTCTACAGGAATATTCGCAGCATTAGCCCAAGCCTGTTTGCCTTCCGCCATCACAGGTTTTAGTTCTGCAACCGTAAGAATGCATTGGGAGGCCCAACGTTCTAAGGATGGACGATGACCCAAAATCGCCGTCAACCGATCGCGAGCTTCAATAACCTTGACGTACTCGGCAATGGAGCTATTATTCAGGCTGGATTCCGTATTTCGATGTTCAAGCAGCAGCATATAGCGCTGAACACGTTGGGCTTCCATCACTTCTTCGTCTCGGCCCAAAAGCTTAACACGCCCGATTTCTTGCAGATACATCCGCACCAAATCTGTGGTTCTGCTGCGTCCGACGACAGGAATAACTGCGATCGCCTCATCCAGATCTAAATCACCTATTTCCAGAGAAATCTCTTGAAGATTAGGCTCCTGAAAATCGACATCCACGAAAGTCGGCTCTTGAAAATCCGAGTCCTGAAGGTCAATAATTAATAGCTCAGGCGAGGAATCCGTGGATTCAAAACGTTGAGTTAGCACAGAAAGATTATCCATAGGAAAACTCTGATATGGACGGTAGGCAATGACTCCACTAGGGAACCACAACCCCCGTCTTGACGGGTTAGCTTATTTGAGATATGAGTCTAGACTGCCCGCGATCGCACTCTGAATTAACAGCACGTTGTAATCCGGCCAGGACTAGAACTCGACAAACTTGTTAGGCTCTTAGGTTTACTACGACTTCTTTCTCTTAGGTTCCAGAATGGTCCGGAACTTATCCGCTTACCCTAAGATCTCTTTACCGAAGTGCCACTCCCAATACAAAAAATTATCTGAAGCTTTATTCTTAGACGAAGCAAAGATGAGGTAGGTTCCAGCTAAATTCGTATTTCTTCAGGTTTACTAACTCGGGACATCAAGATATTAAGCGCATCCATGGGCGTGACTTGGCCTTGGAGTAGACGACTGACCTGTTGGGTGATGGGCAAATCGATCGTGGCATGGGTAGCGAGTTCGATTAGAACCATGCAAGTATTAATCCCTTCGGCGGTGCCTTGTAAGGTGGCGAGAACTTGGTCGATGGTTTCACCTTGGGCAAGACGGTAGCCGACTTGGTAGTTACGACTGAGCGGACTGCTACAGGTGGCCATCAAATCGCCCATCCCAGCTAATCCATACAGCGTATCGGCCTTCGCACCCCAATACCCCGCAATCCGAATCATTTCGGCTAAACCACGGGTAATTAAGGCGGATTGGGCGTTAGTCCCGAGTTCTAAACCATCACAGGCTCCAGTCGCGATCGCAATCACGTTTTTTAATGCGCCCGCAAGTTCGACTCCAGTGGGATCCCCATTGGTATAGACCCGAAACCGTTGCGAGTTAAATAATGCTTGGACCTGTTGAGCCGCCTTGTGATTGTGACTAGCGACCACCGTGGCCGCAGGTCGTCGCTGTTGGATTTCTTTTGAGAGATTTGGGCCAGAAAGAACGGTAATTGCAGCGGTGGGAAAAGCCTCTTGCCAAATTTCTGAAGGTCGCTTCGGCAAATGCGCCAAACTACTTTGCGCTGAGGCTTCTAATCCCTTGGTGGCGGACACAATGATAGTAGACTGCGGCAAATTCAATTGCTGAATTTGCTCAACAACGTCCCGCACACCTTTCATTGAGACGGCGCAGACC
>JAJAYH010000459.1 GCA_026786325.1 Alkalinema sp. CAN_BIN05
ATAATGCCTCGATCGGAGCGCATGTCGTCATTGAAGCCAACGTAATTATCGGCGATGATGCTTGTATTCATCCGAATGTTGTGATTTATCCAGGGGTTTGTATTGGCGATCGGGTGACACTTCATGCCAATTGCACCATTCAAGAACGACCGCAGCTTGGGCATGATTGTGTGATTAATAGCGGTGCGGTGATTGGGGGTGAAGGATTTGGGTATGTGCCGACGGCGGACGGATGGGTGGCAATGCGGCAGTCGGGCTGTGTGGTTTTAGAGGATAAGGTAGAGATTGGCTGTAATTCCACGATCGATCGGCCTGCGGTGGGTGAAACACGAATTGGGCGCGATACGAAACTCGATAATTTGGTTCATGTGGGACATGGGACGATCATTGGTTCCGGTTGTGCGATAGCGGCGCAGGTGGGGCTGGCTGGCGGCGTTACGGTGGGGAATGGAACAATTTTAGCAGGCCAAGTTGGTGTGGCGAATAATGCCAAGATTGGAAATGGCGTAATTGCTTCGTCCAAGACTGGAATTAATGGAAGCATTAAAGACGGTTTGGTTGTCTCAGGTACGCCTGCTGTCGATCATAGAACTTATCTGAAAATTTGTGCGATTTATAGCAAGATTCCTGATCTATATCAAGATGTTCGTCGTTTAAAAAAACAAATGAAAGATTCATAGGGATGGAGAGTCCGATCGGGATTGAATAAGATCGACTTTAGTTAATGATCTAAATACTCCAAATCTTCTCGTTGCCCAAAACACCACGGAACAATTTTATGCATTTCTCTAGATTGTTAAATCCCCATTTCTAACCCTCACGCCTAACCCTCATGCCTAATCAATCGCCAGCCGCGAATAGTCGCAAAAGTCCGATCGTCACTTTTGACATTTGGAGCAATCCAAGCATAACTTTTTGCCGGAAGTTGTTCTACTGATGTGACATGTTGCCCCAAACGAGGAGTCTTAAAAATGAATAAAATATAGTCTTTTTGTCGATCACTATCGAGAATAGGTGGCACAATGAAATGAATAGTTTCGTTCGACAAAATCGCCTGAACCTGTGGAGATAGAACGCCATCCTTGAGCGACATCGAATAGTCTCCCCACAATCCTGTCAACCCCATAAAACTCAGTGCCATCCAAGGGCCAAGAAAAATGCTCCAAAACCATCTAGAAATGAATTCTGACTGGGAAAAACTGGACCGAGTTCGCCAGAGAATCAATGGAATCAACCACCCGATCGCCAAAATAGTAATAACTGTTGCAACCGATCGAATCACATCAAGTTCAACCGGGATAACCCCCGAAAAGAGCAGTAGACCTGCTGTTAATAAAATAAGAGCTAACCCAAAAACCCCTTGACTCAATTGGCCCAAAAGCTGCGATCGCCGATCTTTTAAATAATATTCAGTGCAATGATTCAACGCAACAGCACTCCAAATAGCCATCCAGGGAAGAAGTTGAAGCGGATAGTATGGCGTTTTGGTGCGGAAGATATTGAGTTCAACAAATAGCAAAATAGGATAACCCAAGAGCAGCCAACGATCAGATGTTTTATATCGCGGATTCCAAATACATAGTGCTAATCCAATCAAACCAATAATGCCCCAAGGAAATGCATTGATAGGAATGTTCCAAAAATAATAAAGCGGGCCAGCACTATGGAATTCCTGCTGATTTAGAGAAAATACCTTACCGACTAATGTTTGCAACGGAGACCAGCCATATTGCTGAGTTGCAGCCCAAAGCCATCCAATGACCGGAAGCAATCCGATGATTCCCCCCAAACTAATCCAAAGCATTGCGATCCAATTAATACTCGGCCACTTTTTAGGTTTGGTAGGCTCAGATTTAATTCGGTCTGGAGTGATCAATGCACCCACCCACAACGCCGGAAGAAAGGCAATTGTGGCGGGAATGATCATAAATCCCTTAATCAAAAAGCCCCAACCAAACATGACCCCAGTCAGAAATAAAAGCGATCGTCGTCCTTCAATCCTCGACTCCAACAACGACCAAACTGCCAATAATTCCAACATCACCAGCACCATATCCTGAGTGCCCAGCCCTCCATACTGAACCACAATAGGCGTGATGCTGAAAATAATAGCCCCAAGCCATCCAATTCCGCGCCCTAGAAGAATTTCACCAATGCGAAACGTGAGTAGAGTACTCGCCAAATAAGCAATCATACTCGGCAATCTGACACTCGTTTCATGCACCCCAAAAAACTTATAGCACAACGCAATCAACCACTGAATCCCAATGGTCCGATCGAAGCTAACTCCCCCGCCCCATTGCAATGTAATCCAATCTCCCGTTTCCAAAATATATCGCGCTTGAATTGCGTAATAGCCTTCATCATGGGCCATTAGACTTTGATTAAGCGTTTGGCTCAATACAATAGGTAAAGCCCAAAGAATCAAAAGTAAATAGGGATTGATCGCACTTAACTTCATACTAGATATCGTCATAGTCCTAAATGTCATAGTCCTAAATGTCGTAATTCAGTGCAAACGACTTCGCCTCTTTCGGTTTAACGTAAACGCGCTGATTTGCTTCAAGCTGAAGCCGATCGAACCGATCGCGAGTTAAGTGCGCCACCATAAGCTGGCCGTCTTCGAGTTCAAGTTCAGTTTGAATTTCCCAACCCAGATGAATCAATCTAGCCACGCGGGCCGGGACGGTATTGTTTGCAGCTTCTAAGGCAATTTCAATATCATGAGGCCGCAAAAACATCTGGGGATTGGCCGAGTCAAACCCACTTTCCTGAAAGATTTTAGAACTCGTCGGTAATACATTCACCGGACCAATGAAACTCATAACAAAAGCGCTGGCGGGATGATCATAGACTTGTGCCGGAGTGCCAATTTGTTCAATTTTGCCCTTATTCATCACCACAATCCGATCGCTTACCTCCATAGCTTCTTCTTGGTCATGGGTCACAAAAACAGTTGTGACATGAACCTCGTCGTGCAATCGTCTCAACCAAACCCGCAAGTCTTTCCGCACACGGGCATCTAATGCACCAAAGGGTTCATCCAGCAGCAATACCTTGGGTTCCACCGCCAACGCCCGAGCCAAGGCCACCCGCTGACGCTGACCGCCCGAAAGCTGAGCCGGATAACGATCGCCCATTCCCGTAAGCTGGACGAGATCCAAAAGTTCTTCAGTCCGAGCCTTAACCCGAGATGCGGCCATTTTACGAATTTCCATTCCAAAGGCAATATTGCGTCGGACGGTCATGTGTTTGAACAGGGCATAGTGTTGGAAAAAAAAACCAATTTTGCGGTCTTGCACACTGCGATCGGATGCGTCTTCCCCCATAAGAGAAATTTTGCCACTATCAGGACTTTCTAAGCCCGCAATGGATCGTAATAACGTAGATTTACCAGAACCCGACGGTCCAAGCAATGCCACCAGCGAACCACTCTCAATGTCAACGGAAACCCGATCGAGCGCCTGAAAGTCCCCAAACCGTTTGGATACGTCCTGAACACGAATAGCCATGAGCTTAATTACCCTGTTGATGAACCTATTGCGAACCGTCTGATAGAAACTACGAAAATCCGATGGGGAAACCGTAATTTCTACATACATATATCATATTTCTGTGAACTGCCTTTACGATCGCTGTGAATTTAATACTATGATTTAACGTGGTCAGACTTTATATCGATTCAAACAAAGCGCGACTTGAAGGATTGGGTTAGAT
>JAJAYH010000460.1 GCA_026786325.1 Alkalinema sp. CAN_BIN05
CAAGTTAGTGTTTCTAGGGAAGAGTTTCTCGATGCATACAACCAAAGCTAGGTTCCTGCCAACCCGCGATTGGTTATAAGCCAACAGTCTGAGAATTATCTGTTGGTGCAGCTTCCAAATACCTAATAACTCGGCAACAACACCGTAAAAGTACTGCCCACTCCCACCGTCGAATTCACCTTAATTTCGCCATTATGCGCTTCCACAATCCGCCTCGTTAGATGCAGTCCCAACCCACTCCCCGATCGTTTGTGTTTCCCCGTTACAAAACTCTCAAACAACATCGCATGTTCATCCATCGGAATCCCCGCCCCCGTATCCTCGCCCGCCAACCCAATAAGCGGTGTATTTTGGTTTAAAAGTGTCCCTGAATTCGTCGTCAACTTCAATGTCACACGGCCCCGATCGGTAAACTTCACCGCATTCCCCACCAAATTCGTCATCACCCGATATAACTCCATCCGATCGCCCTTCACCAACAACGGACCCACAGGCGAATCCACCAACTCCAGCACCAATCCCTTATGAATTGCGATCGGTAACAGCTCTTCCACCACTTCACTCGCCAAAATCGTTAAATCAACCGCCGAAAAAATCAACGCCTTCCGACCCGCCTCATAGCGATACACTTCCAGCAACATATTCACCATCGTCAACAGATTTTGATTGCTGCGACTCATGATTTCGATCGCCTCCTGCACATCCCCCGACAACTCACCCATCACCCCTTCAGCCAACAAACTCAACATCCGATCGGCAGCCACCATCGGCGTTCGTAAATCATGGGTCAACCGCCATACAAAATCTTCTCGCTGACGCTCAATCTGGTCCCGCTCATCCACACTATGCTTCAGCCGCAACAACGATCGGACCCGTGCCATCAATTCATCATATTCAACAGGTTTACGAATAAAATCATCCGCCCCCGTATCCAGCCCTCGGGCGACACTGAGTTGGTCATACGCCGTAATCAGCAAAATCGGAATGAATGGTAAATCAACATTGTCGCGAACTCGGCGCGTCACCTCATAGCCGTCCATCACGGGCATCATCACATCCAGTAAAATTAAATCAGGAAGAAATTTATCAATTTTAGACAATGCCTCCTCACCATTCTCTGCCGTCTCGATCGCATAGCCTTCCTCTTGCAGAATGCTCTGAATCAAAAAAATATTGTCAGGCGAGTCATCCACAATTAGGACGCGATCGACTTTGGTTTGTTTGACAAATGGAACATGATTCATTGCAACTGGACTGAGTGAATGGGTAAACAACTTAAAGTGAGAAGAACAACAGGAGTGATTTTTACCCCTCATAGGGTAATAGCCGTTTTTTTAGTGATTTAGCGTCACTCTCAGGATAGATCTACAGGTGAAACCTAAAATTAAACATCTCGTTCTACCGATCGCCCGCAATATTCCCAAGAGAGCATCCCAGTGCTATCTTAGTTTTCCCAGGTTAGAGCCATGGAATCAGGGTAAAGTTCTGATAAAGTCATGGGCTGAATTAATGGAAGACATGGCAAAGCGAATTTTGGGGTTGGATCCTGGGTTGGCGACGTTAGGATTTGGGGCGTTGAGTTGTGTGCCTGCTGTTGGACGACAAGCGGCAAAGGTGGAAGTGCTGGATTATGGGGTGATTCAGACTCCCGCCGGAGAAGATGTGGGAAAACGTCTGGTTATGCTCCATGACGATCTACATAGCTTAGTGGAGATGGTAAAGCCGGATCTCGTCGCGATTGAAAAGCTTTTCTTCTATAAAATGGGCAACACAATTTTGGTCGCTCAGGCTCGGGGCGTGTTGTTGTTGGTGTTGGCTCAACATAATCTGCCGATCGTTGAATTTACCCCAGCCCAAATAAAACAAGCGGTTGCAGGCCACGGTAATGCCGAGAAACGAGATGTTCAGGAAGCCGTGATGCGGGAGTTGGGGCTTGAGAAAATCCCGCGTCCGGATGATGCGGCAGACGGATTGGCGATCGCGCTGAGTGCTTGGTTTCAGTGTTGAAGCACTCACCACAATTACTTGTCTTTATTGAGCCGAGAGTTTGGTGGTGTCCAGATTGATTAAAGGCAGCGCGCCATTGCCACCCATGACTTGAGGAAATTTACCATCCCACTTTTCGATCGCTTGCTTCTGTAACAGTTCTGGCGTTAGGGTTTCCCGAAGCAATCGCTGGGCTTCGGCTTGTCCTTTCGCTCGGTTAACGTTGGCTTCGGCTTCTTGTTCGGCTTCTTGAGCAACATATACGGCACGTTGGGCACGTTGTTCTGCAATTTGTTTTTCTTCGACGGCTTTGGAAAACTCAGGAGAGAATTCTAAATCGACGACACTCGTATCGAGAATGATGATGCCATATTTGTCAAGTCTTGCGCCTAGGGCTTGATCAAAATCTTCTTTTAATTCATCGCGGCGGGTGATCGCTTCTTCGACGGTGCGACGGGCGGCGGCGATTTTGAATGATTCTTGGGTTTGTGGCGCGATGATTTTAGAGACAATGTTTTGCAAACTGCCTTGGGTTCGTCGAATATCAACAACTTTGATTGGATCTAGGCGAAAGTTGATGGCAAAGCTCGCAGTGAGATTTTGTAAATCTTTAGTTGAACTTTGGGCGGGGACTTCAAATTTCTGAACCGTCAGGTCATAAACATCAACATTAGAAATCAGGGGCGGCTTCAGGTGAAATCCTTCTAGTAATACCTCTGGCTGTGCTTTTCCTAGAATGCTCAATACGCCTGCTTGGCCTGGGTTCATGACGATCGCAGAGTTGAATCCAAGCAGAAGAAGAATGATTAATAGTCCGAAAATCAGAGATTGTTTAAACGTTATGGGAGTATTCATAGGAATTTCTAGAGTTGTTGGGGTAATTAATTTGAATCAGAATTGAATTGATCCGTCATCGGTTCAATGAGCGCATTTGAAGCAATCAATGGAGCAAGAGCTTCAGCAAGAGACAGTTCTGGGCTGTGTATTTCTAGAATTCTAATTTTAAGGCGTTGACCTTCGCGAAGGGTAAGGGGATTTGTCGGGCGAAGTACGCCTGCTTCATAGATGACTGTCAGGTCGGCCATTGGGTATTGAGTATGGGAATGAGTGAAGGTGATGCTCTATTGTAGGCTTAAATTCCCACAGTAATGGATTTGGAAAAGCAGTGAAGACCTCCTGCCCTAACATTTTCAAGTGACTTCTTCTATAATGGGCGACCATTTCAAGAATGTTGCAGCCTGACCAATGTCTTTCCCTTGGCTATCTGTCACTGTCCAAATCGTTGCATTCTGAACCCAAAATCGCTTACCCGTACGGGAAATCCGAACACCGCGATAATTTTGAATATAGCCATTATTTTTAGCTTCAAGCAGTAACCGATCGCGATCGATTTGAGCCAAGGGTTCAGCGGAAAGCCTCGATGGAAGTTCAAGGAAATGTTCCCAATCAAATTCCCATAGATCTAATGCCGTTTGATTGCCGTAATTAAAAATTGGGTCCGGCTGAGTATCGTGGGAAACCGTCACAAAGTTGGCATGAAATAAGTTATTGGCTTGCATTTCAATAGATGGACTACGATCGGTCAGATCATGACCCGTCAGAGCCTTGAAACTATTCAGAAGATATTGAGAATGCTCTATCAGCGAAGCGGTAGTAAATATTGCAGATCTGGACATTGCAGAACCTTAGATATAAATCCACTCTAAAGTTTACCCATAAAATAAGAGTCTCGAAAATCCATTTAACGTATTAAATCTGTATTCGTAAAAAAGGGGATGCACGATCGTGCATCCCCAAATTAATTTAATCAATAAATAAAACAATTCAATTCAAATAACTGCTAATACTCAAGTCATATCTAAATTGAGATTGTCTGTATTGACTATTTCGCAGAAGCCGACTCAGCCGGGGGCAGTAACACGGTGTCAATGACATGAATCACCCCATTACTGGCTTTAACATCAACGGCAGTCACCTTGGAGTTGTTGATCGTTACGCCGCTCTTTTGAACCAAAACATTCACCGTATCGCCTTGAACGGTTTTGACTTTACCCGACTTGATTGTCGCCGAAAGGACTTCGCCAGATACTACGTGATACGTCAAGATTTTGACGAGCTGGGCCTTGTTTTCGGGCTTCAGCAAGGTTTCAACGGTGCCTTTAGGTAGTTTTGCAAAGGCTGCATCTGTGGGTGCAAAAACGGTAAATGGACCGCGTCCTTTCAGGGTTTCCACAAGGCCAGCGGCTTTCAATGCTGCGGTCAGTGTTTTGAACGAGCCATTCGCCGATGCAACGTCTACGAGAGTATTTGTAGATACTTTCTTATGGGCAAGCTTAGTGATAGGGACAACGGAATTATGTTGTGACGCGATCGTTGGCTTGGGCATGGAAGTGACGGGTGGTGTCTGAGATACTGCCATTTCCGCTGCTTTAACAGTGGTGCTTCCTGCGATCGTAGTAGCGGTCAAGATGCTAGCTAGCCCTAACAAATGAGCTACATTCAATTTAATTGACATAGATAATTTTGTCCAAGAATTGTAAGTGTGCCTTAACTCAATGATTGCCCAAGTCTCAATTCTTCACGAAGGAGAGTCAATCATTAAGATTTATTATAAAGCTGTCCTAGCTCAGTCGTGGTGATTATCCGAACTTCTGATTATTTAGTAAGTTCCGAAACCAGCTCACTGCCCGCAATCCAGCCCGTACTCCAAGCACTTTGAAAATTAAATCCTCCTGTTACACCGTCAATATCTAAAACTTCCCCAGCAAAATATAGTCCTGGACAGATCCGACTTTCCATCGTCTTAAAATCGACCTCTTTTAGGTTCACTCCACCACAGGTGACGAACTCTTCTTTAAACACGCCTTTCCCGGTGATTTGATAGGTTCCACTTAGTAATTCTTGCAGCAATAAATTAAGCATGGGTTTTGATAAATCCGACCATCGCATTTCGGGCGAAATACCTGCCGCGATCGTGAGGCTTTCCCAAAGGCGACGGGGCAACATGACGGGACATTGTGCGGCGACGGTTTTGCGGGCGAGTTGAGATTTGACTTTAATTAAACTGTCCTTTAGCGTCTCCGGATTGGTGTTGGGGAGCCAATTGATATTGAGTTGGGCTTGGTAATTTACTTGGTGCAATAATCTTGCGCCCCAGGCCGATAACTTTAGGACGGCGGGTCCGCTTAAACCCCAGTGGGTGACAAGGAGTGGACCGGATTGTTCGAGCTTGGTGCCAAGTTCGGGGCCATTAAGTTTGAGCTTAGCCATGGGTACGGATACGCCAGGAAGGTCGGTGAGGCGAGGATCTCGGATGTTGAAGGTGAATAGGGAGGGGACGGACTGTTCGAGGGTGTGGCCGAGTTCCTTCGCTATTTGATGCCCGACGGCGCTGCTACCTGTGGCCAGAAGCACCCGATCGCATTCCAAGGTTTCATCATTCCGAAAGACTAGAGTAAATCCATGGTCTTGTCGGATTATTTTTTTTACAGCGGCCTGGGTTTTAATTTTCACACCCGCCATGGTC
>JAJAYH010000461.1 GCA_026786325.1 Alkalinema sp. CAN_BIN05
CCGTTAAGGTCAATGGCTGAGCCTTAAGATAAAGAATTGATTCAATGGTGCAAGAAATTCGGGACATGATGCAGGGAGCGGCTATGGCGGTTCTAGGACATGGAGGGAAACAGGGAAATGATTTTGGTTGTTTATTTTAGACTGCAATGGCACGATCGCTACAATTCTGGCTAATGATAAAGCGACTTTCAGCCTCTGACTAAGATCTAAAATAGGTTCTATATGTTTAGTTGTTTTTGAATCTTGCAAAACGATTGAATCAATAATTATTCCGATCGCTTACGAAGTCACCATTGTCCCAATCCCCGCATCAGTAAAAATTTCCAAGAGCAATGAATGATGCACTCGTCCGTCAATAATGTGAGCCGCCTTGACCCCTTGAGCGATCGATCGAATACAGCAAGTAAGTTTAGGAATCATGCCACCATTCACCGTACCATCATCAATTAAGGTCCGCGCCTCATTAATAGACAATCGTGGAATCAAACTATCAGGCAATTTAGGATCCACCATCACACCGGGCGTATCAGTCAGCAAAATCAACTTCTCAGCCCCCATCGCCGCCGCTAATTCCCCCGCTACAGTATCCGCATTAATATTGTATGATTGACCCGTTTCATCCGCCGCCACACTAGAAACCACCGGAATATGGCCCGCCGCACTAAGAGTATCTAGAATTCGCGGATTCATTAAGGCCACATCTCCCACAAATCCCATATCTTCTTGATCTGAGGCTCGGGCCGTAATCAAATTTGCATCCTTACCACACAGCCCCACCGCCGAACCACCCGCTCGATTAATCAATTCAACAATTTCCTTATTTAATCGCCCCACCAAAACCATTTCCACAATATCCATCGTCGGGCCATCAGTCACCCGCAATCCATTTTTGAATTGAGGTTCAATATTCAATTTCGTCAGCCATACATTGATTTCCGGACCGCCACCATGAACGACAATAGGACGAATGCCCACCGATGCCATGAAAACAATATCCCGAATCACTTGATCCTTAAGCGTGCTATCTTTCATCGCCGCTCCACCATACTTAACCACAATAGTTCGGCCTGAAAACTCCTGAATATAGGGCAGAGCTTCACTCAGGATTTTGACACGCACAGACGCATCGGACAGGCAATTATCGAGGGCGGTGGTCATAATGGTAAAGGCAGCGGTTTTGTGTGTGATCTAGACTACTAGGTTGTGCGATCGGATGGATAGATTTGAATGATAATTTTTTATTGGGTATGAAACGGCTGGGCTTGATTGAGCTTGAGAATAGTAGCGTTTTCCTCTGCTTTTGCAATTAAAGCCGCATTCAAATCAATCAAGATCCGATCGCAAATTTCTTCAGGCGTTTCATGACCTGCAATTTTAATATGCAAATCAGCTTGGGAATACAAAGGCGATCGATCGGCAAAAAGAGTATTCAGTTTAGACTCTAAATCACCCGTTAAAAGAGGTCGAGTCGTATCATTTGCCAAACGCTCACACAATACCGAAATAGGTACATCTAACCAAATAATAATTCCCGATCGTAAATGGCCCCAATTTTCTGGAGTGACGACAATACCACCACCCGTTGCAATCAGCTTTCGGAGATAGCTCGACAATTCACGCAAAACCTGTGTTTCAAGTTGACGAAAAGTACTCTCACCCGATTGCTCAAATAATTCTGTGACGCTTCGACCACTAATTTGCTCAATCAGCACATCGGTATCAAAAAATTGATGGCTTAATCGATCGGCTAAAGTAGTACCGATCGTACTTTTACCCGATCCCATCATACCGATCAGATATACATTAGTGCCTTGGAGGTTGGGAAGAGACATAAAAAGTTTAGAAGAAATTTGAGATAAGGTAACAAATTAGAACAAAGTAATCAGTGTCATCGATTTAATCAATATCATCAAGCGATCGCATGGGCGGCGTAATCACCCGAAATTCAGCATCAATATCTGGCGCTTTAACTGACTGAGGTTTTTCACTCCAATCATCATCCCATGCCTCCCCATTAGCGCTCCCATCGGCTGGCGATTGTTTCCCCGAAGCCTCATCATCCCACGCCTCCGAGACCGCTCCAGCAATCCCAGGTTTTTTACGACCTCCACGGCCAACAGAAAGCAACCCCAAAAAGGTCAGGCTCAAACCCACCCCAATCCCCAACGCCATCAATATCCAAAGCGCCAGAGGAAGTTTCGGCAACACAATGCCAAGGAAAACCAGGGCCAACGTAGGCTCTAAATTTTGCCACAGAAAAATGCCGAAGAGGACGGCAAATAGCATGAAAAGAGTGAGAGGAATCGCGATCGGCATTCGGAAAACAGATAAAGTTGTTAATTATGAATTTCCTTAATATTGTAGAAGATTCTTGGACTAAGAATTTATATTTAAACAGAACTTATCCTAAAAAGTTGTGTCGTCGCCCTAGAATAAATGTACTATGGGAGCTAACCATTCTACGGTTTCCAAAATGTCCAAGCTACTCTTAATTGAATCCCCCGGCAAACTCAAAAAATTAGCTCAAATTTTGGGACAGGGTTGGGTGATCAAAGCGAGTATGGGACATGTGCGTGAATTAGCAAATGATGGCGAAGATTCCTTAGGATTTGATCTAAACGACGATCGGATTGACTGTCGTTATGAACCAAGAGGAACGCGGGGACAGGCCGTATTAGCTGAACTCCGTCAAGCAGTCAAACAAGCAGATCAAGTATATATTGCAACAGATCCCGATCGAGAAGGCGAGACGATCGGCTGGCATTTACAACAAGCATTAAAACTAAAAAATCCGCATCGTGTAACTTACCGTGAAATCACCACCGAATCCGTGCAAGCTGCGATCGCCCATCCCCGTAAATTAGATCAATCATTGATTGCAGCCGGACGCGCCCGAGATTGTTTAGATAAACTGGTTGGTTATAAAGGAAGTAAACACGTTGTCTGGAAACTCAACAACGGCGCAAAGTCCATGGGTCGGGTTCAAAGCGCAACATTACATTTATTATGTTTAAGAGAACGAGAAATATTAGCATTCAAACCCCAAAACTATTGGAGTATTTGGGTTGAATATCAAGAAGGATTCAAAGCATTCTACCGATCGGCAGGCAAACCCAAAGCAGTTCAGGCCAAAGAACACGAAGATGCACCCGACGACCCAAAAGCGCCCGAATCTGACAAAATAACTACCCAAACCGAAGCCGATCGGATTGTCGCCATTGCCCTAGCCCAGCCCCACGAAGTCTTCTCCGTCGAAGGCAAAAAGACACAACAATCGCCGCCACCGCCCTTGATGACCTCGACATTACAACAGGCCGCAGGGCAACGGTTTAAGTTTAGTCCTGACAAAACAATGAAGGTCGCACAATCCCTCTACGAAGCGGGACACATTACCTATATGCGAACAGATTCAGTAACACTAGCGGAATCATTTTGTGAAACAGTTCGCGAATACCTTCGACAACATGATCCCGAAAATTTACCAGCCAAATCAACAACACACC
>JAJAYH010000462.1 GCA_026786325.1 Alkalinema sp. CAN_BIN05
CTACCAACAACATCTATTATGAGTCCCGAAATATTGCAGAAACTTGTGGAGTTTCATAATAAATATCCCATTAATCTTATAGAACTACGTGATAAGTGTTTAGTCGCTGGTCAAGTAGATAGTAAAGTTGATGAATTTTTAAAAGAACTGACTGTTCGGATAAGCGTTCGATCGTACATCGTTCGATCGGTCAAAGAATTAAAAGATGATGGCGATGATTTGGTGACAGCTTCAACAGTCCGCACTCATTTCAATAAAGCTTTTGGATCTAGTTTAAAGAAACTAGAAAATCCAGAGAAAGCACATGCATTACTAATTGAACTCTCTTCTCCACTCACGGGCTATCTCGGACGGGATGAGGAAACCGATCGGTTCTACTTCCTGCGCGACCTGATGGTATAACGATGGTCTACGACCGACCTTCGGTCATCGGGGGGCTGAGGGGCGATCGTTAGGCAATTAGGTTTGCGATCGTCTTCATATTCTATAATTGAACTGTCCACTCAGCTATCAATGCTCTATCCGTTATGGCTAAAATCCTAACATGGGAACAAATGACCGAAAAGTTCAATGGTGAATGGCTTCTGATTATTCATGCAGAACTTGATGAATATATGGGAATTATCTCAGGTGAAGTCATCGCACACTCTCCTAACCAGGGTGAGATCTATGATTCATTACCTTTAAGAAAAGGCCATTCAGCTTGCATTGAATATATTGGTGAAGTTCCTGAAGATCTAGCATTTATCCTATGAGTCCGCGCAGCATTTATCCTCTACAACGATCGGGAAACCTACTATTTCTGCGTGCTAGCGCCACCGGACTCATAGAAAACGACTTCATTCAAGTTCGCCTGCTCATTGATACAGGCTCAGCCTATACAACTCTTCCGCTGAAGCTTCTTGAAGACATTGGATACAACCCCAGCACCATAAACCGTCGGGTTCCTATTATGACTGCAAGCGGCATGGGACGAGCGCCCGTAATCTCGATTGCAACATTCAATTGCCTTGGTAAAGCAATGACAGACTTCTCAGTTATTGCACTAGATCTTCCATTTAACCCGTTAATGAGTGGACTTCTAGGAATGGATTTTTTAAGCAAAGTTGGCGCAATAATAGACATCAAAAAAGCTCAAATTACAATGGAACGTTAAGCCGATCGCTTCTACTTCCTGCGTGACCTGACGATATAACGATGGTCTACGACCGACCTTCGGTCATCGTGGGGCTGAGGGGCGATCGTTAGGAAATAGGTTTGCGATACAATGGTAACAAACACTAACCACCGCGCAATATGTCACCCATCAAACAGCGCCTTTTAACCGCGATCGAACAAACTCCAGAACCCCTTTTGGAACAAACCCTTAAATTCCTCGAAAACCTACTCGACAGAACCTCATCAACATCTACTGCCAAGATCAATTTTGATCCTGACACCGATTCCACAGCCCAAATTATGGCCGACCTCAAAGAATCTCTCCGACAAGCACAAGCTGGACAGACCTACCCGATCGCCGAACTTTGGGATGGAATGAATGTCTGACGCACCATCAGATATGCCTATTCAAATTCAGTTCACAGCACTTTTTAAACGCCGTATAAATGGATTAGGAAAACGATATCGCAATATTAAAATAGATATCCAACCGCTTCTCTCACAGCTTTTGACTGGAAAACTTCCTGGCGACCAAATCGCAGGTACTAATTACAATGTTTACAAAGTTCGTGCAAAAAATAGTGATACAAAATTAGGAAAAAGTGGTGGCTACCGCGTGATTTATCAATTAGAAAACCCCAAGCTCATTGTCTTACATCTGATCTATTCAAAATCTGACCAAGCCACCATTACAGCAAAACAGATCAAAGAAATGATCAAAGATTTTCAAATAGAACAATCAGAAGATTTGGATTCTACTTCCTGCCTTGACCTGACAGTATGACGATGGTCTACGAACGACTTTCGGTCATCGTGGAGCTGAGGGGCAATTCTATATAAAGACACTCGGTTCAACCCCAAACTTAGTCGCTAGCTGCTTGACTTGGGTAATTGTCATTTCACGATCGCCCGTAATCACCTCATTCACGATCGTCACCGAACCCAGAATCGGAGCCAAATCGATCGCCGTTGTTTGCTGCTGTTCCATCAAAAACTCAAGCATAGACTCAGGTGTAGACAAAAGACCCGGCTCATAAAACTCACGTTCAAACTTCTCAACCAAAACAATCAATAAATCATATAGTGCATCCTCTTCCAGACTACGATTTTTTTGATGCATTAACCGTTCAACGATCGTCAGTGCCTTTTCATTTTCAGCCTCAGTCTTGATGATTTTAGGCTGATATTGAAAGAGTAATTGATTATATTGAGTCTTATCGAAAGTAAGGGTCATCTTTCCACTTCTCCTTGTCATACTCAGTATGAGTCAAAATATACTTGACATAGATTAATTGTTTTTTATAATCGATACTGACAATAAGACGATACCGATTTCCTTTGATATTGAAGACTGTAAAATCTTCAACTGCTTCTGCCATTGGAAAATAGATTGAACATCAAGCAAATCTTTCCAACTAGCCTTACTAGCAACTTTAAACCAATCATCTAGAGCTTTTTGAGAATCTGCATGTCGCCCCCCAAACTCTCGTAAACGAGTGAAACTAATAACATGCATAGGAAAGTCCACTCACACTCATGCCACCTAACCTTACTCCTATGGAAGCATTTGTTCTAGATCATAACCGATCGGTTCTACTTCCTGCCTTGACCTGACGGTATGACGATGGTCTACGACCGACCTTCGGTCATCGTGGGGATTAGGGGCGATCCGCTTTTTCTGGAAAGAAAAGATTTTAGATTAGAATATTGTATAAGTTGCAATAGAGGTTTTCCGTGATTACAGCCCTCTCTCCTGATCAAGAACAATTTATCCAAACTAAGCTCCAAGCTGGGAAATATCGTTCTGCCCAAGAAATCCTAGAAATTGCCTTTCGCCTTCTGGATGAATACGATCGTAGCGATGCCGAATGGATTGCAGATACTCGTCTCAAGGTTGATGAAGCGATCGAAGGCTCAAAGCATACCCCACCGATCGACGGTGAAACCTTCGTCAATCAAATGCTAGAGCGTCTTCACCAAGCCAAACAAGCCTCATGAGTCGCTACGTCATCAACGTTCTCGCAACCCGAGATCTCAATGACATCGGCAACTATTTTGCGGAAAACAGTATCGAAGCAGGTGAACGGTTCTTTCAAGCCTTCGATCGTAAATGTAAACAACTCGTCGCCTTCCCAAGCAGTGGGAAACGGTATCCCGAAGTCCACCCAGATATTCGAGGATTATTACTAGAAAACCACATCTTGTTATATAAAATCCTCGACGATGGCATTGAAATTCTGCGGATTGTGAATGGTCGGCGTGACCTCTTATCCCTCTTTGAAGAACTCAACTGAACTGTGGGAATAATGGTCCGATCGGTTCTACTTCCTGCCTTGACCTGACGATGTGACGAAGTTTGGGGATTAGGGCCGATTGGGTAGCATGGATCCAGTGGAAGGCGCGATCGGTGGCACCGTCTGCGTAACCGCTGGCGTAACTGTCGGAATCTGCGTGGGCTGCGCGAGAATAGCCGCAGATGCTTTACAGGTCGACACATCAGGAGTTTGGATTTGAACCGTAATGGTTTTGTACGCCGGGACTTTTAACAACTGCCCAATCACCAACTTGGCCCGATCGTTTGCCTGAGTCAGAATGCCTTTTTCGCAGGCCGCATCCGTAATTTTCAATAATGCTTGTTGCTGGGCCAGGGTTTGCAACTGCGGCGCAACATCTGGACCCAACCCCAAAGCCCCTCGGCTATAGTCATAAACACTCGATCGGCTCACATCAATTTTGCTATCCAACAACTTTGGCATCGGAAGGCGCACCGTCAACATATCACCCACCGCCTGCACATCCGTCAGCCCGATTTTGCTCAGGTCGATCCCCGCCCGCACTTGCCCATGAGCAATATAAAGCAACTTCGTCGAACCAATCACCATGCCGCCCATAGTTGCATCTTGTTGGGTCGGCACCACAGCTTCCATGGTGAAAATTGCAGTGGTTAATTCACTAGAATCCTGGACTTGCTTTACCACTACAGATCTCACATCAATTTGGGGTGCAGGCTGAGGCTGCGTGGTCCAAGCCGTGATTTGTTTACGCAACCAATCCCCCGAAACGCCGATCGTTAACAAGATCACTAAGCCTGAAATAAATGTGCCAAGTGACGTAACGAGTCCCAATGTTTTAAACAAAAGTCCCCAAATCGATCGATTTTCGGGTTTACTGATGCTCGCCGTTTTGTAGCTAGTTCGGGCGGGTCTGGAAGATCGCATGATAAATACTAGTGAGAAACAAAAGCCTTAGATGCCTATGCATTGTAACCAAATTCCTTGATTGTGAACTGTCAGGTTCTGATTCGCCGGAACACGATCGACCGACATCATTCAGCGATCATGTATGGTTCATTCAGCCCAACCCCGATCGTAAAGATCTAGATTGGGCTGACTTCTTTATTAGACACTAAAGGAAATTAGGACAATTAATTAAATTGAGTATACTAAAGTTTCCATTGGATGAGCTTTAACATCATGAAAATGAGCTACGGCGAACTAGCAGGAAAACCTAACATACTGCAAAGCCTGACAGGTGTGAACTCCCAGGAGTTTTCCGATTTATTGAAGAGCTTTGAGCTGACTTGGAAGGAGTCTATCGCATTTGGCGTGGATAATCCAAACCGACAACGAGCCTATGGTGCAGGTCGCAAGTCAGAACTAGCGTTGATAGAAGATAAATTACTGTTCATCTTGGTTTACTTCCGATTATGCCCTGACACAACAGAGGTCCATTTTTGTTGTCGCATTCGCTAATGTTCTTTCATAGTTCTTCACCAATATCTTGCAACGTGACCTCCATGCATTCGATCGTTCAACTACCCAACGTGCAATGGCTGGGATAAAACCTGACTTTCCTTGTTCTTCTTTCTCCTGTTTTGAATGCTTCTTTGAAAGCTCAAATCTAATTTTTATCATAATTTGAGGATAGACTTTTTGGAGTTATCGGACCAAATAATCAATGTGGTATCCATGGTCCAACAAAATAGTGATTTTTTTAATTTTTAATGTTGACGGGTTTTGATTTGAAGTATTCAATATTTTCAGTAACCATTTCTATCAGGCCGACATCATTAGATAGGTTCGCTGGAGTACAATGAGCAAAGAATGGAAACCCAAGCGTATCAACGGCTAGATGTCTTTTGATTCCATTAGTTGCCTTGTATCGGCAAAAGCCTTTTGATTCAACGCTCGCATTACAAGTATTTTTGACAGCTTGGGAGTCAACGATTATTAAAGTAGTCCATTTTCTTTTTTTTAACCTGTTCCCGTGTTGCCTCATGAAGAAGCGTCATCAGTTTCTCAATACAACCCGCCGCTCGCCATTGTTTGTAGTGCCAATAGACGGTTGAAGACGGCGGTAGATCTTTGGGTAAGTCTTCCCATCTACAGCCATTTTTTAGTTGGTAAAAGACTCCATCTAGAAGTTCTCATTTAGTCCAAGCCGGAGGTCTTGTTTGTTTTTTAGGAGGCAAGACTGCTGACAGAAGAGGTTCAAGGAGTTCCCATTCTTTATCGGTTAGACTACTGGAATAGGCCATAGGACTGGAGGCTATAACTTTTTCATGTCATTTAACTATACCCTATTAATGTCAAATGGGTTCTATAAGAAGGGAGTAGCATTATCAAAGACCGTAATGAAAGCGATTGAACGGAGGCTACAACGCAATCCAGAACTCCCCAAGTGGGATATTCTGATTCAACCGGTTATTGGGTAAATATATTTCTGGAAATCACCTTACATCCTTGTACGGATTTGGAGTTCTTCTGACATTAGCCGCCGTAATTAATAATGGGATATCAGCAAATGCGATCGAATTTCTAACAGTAGATGATGATTCATTGAATTAAGTCACGTCCGTATCACAGTTTCGTTAA
>JAJAYH010000463.1 GCA_026786325.1 Alkalinema sp. CAN_BIN05
AAATCATCAAGGACGAGTTCAACTCCGGCAGAATTTGCGATCGCCAAGAAATGCAATGTCGAATTAGTTGAACCACCGACAGCCATAATCACCGCGATCGCATTCTCAATCGATTTGCGGGTGATGATATCGCTAGGTAGATATTGATTGCGAATCGCATTGACTAAAACGCGACCAGACTCTTCAGCACTGACGGCTTTTTCTTCATCGACTGCGGCCATTGTAGATGAATAGGCTAAACTCATTCCCATGGCTTCAAAGGCTGAAGACATGGTATTTGCCGTAAACATGCCACCACAGGAACCCGCTCCAGGACAAGCATTACGCTCAATGTCTGCCAGGTAGGCTTCGGTGATTTTGCCTGCGCTGAATTGACCCACCGCTTCAAAAGAACTCACAACCGTCAAGTCTTGGCCATCATAACGTCCGGGTTTGATCGTTCCGCCATACACAAAGATTGCAGGAACATTCATTCGGGCCATGGCAATCATGGCACCGGGCATATTTTTATCACAACCCCCGATCGCCAGCACACCATCCATACTTTGTCCCGTGACAGCCGTCTCAATGGAATCTGCAATCACATCGCGGGATACCAAGGAATATTTCATTCCTTCAGTTCCCATAGAAATACCATCGCTAACCGTGATCGTGCCAAACATTTGAGGCATTCCACCCGCATCGCGCATTGCTTTTTCAGCTCGAAGTGCGAGGGCATTAATGCCCATATTGCAAGGCGTAATGGTGCTATATCCATTGGCAAGTCCAACGATCGGCTTAGAAAAATCGGCATCCTGAAACCCGACAGCACGCAACAGTGCGCGGTTTGGCGATCGTGCGGCACCTTGGGTGACGACTTGACTCTTACGATTCTCTACCATAGGAGGGTTCGCTGTTTAGACTGATGTGAATTGGATTGATTAGTTATTGTAAAGTACGCCGCGCACAGAAAACCTAAAGCACGGCGCAACCACAATCAATTTCAGCACCAATAGAACTAGAGCTTAATCTATAGCCCAATTTTTTCCAAAACCGATCGAGTCGAAACTAAATGCCGATCGAGACCTAATTCATTCGGACTCACACCCAACGCCAACGCCACAAGCTGAGGCAAATGCAAGATCGGCAGCCCAAGCGGTTGACCAATTACTTTTTCAATCTCACTTTGACGAGAATCCAATTGCATATGACAAAGCGGACAAGGAGTCACAATACAATCAGCCCCAGCCGCTAGAGCAGATTGAAGATGCCCGCCCGCCATGGTGAATGATTGATCGCTTGCATAACTAGACAAAGGCCACCCACAGCATTGAGTCCGTCCGTCATACATCACTACGTCTGCACCCACGGTTTTGAATATGTTTTCCATGGATTGTGGATTCACTGGATCATCAAATCCATTCTTCTGCGATCGTAATAAATAGCAGCCATAGAATGCCGCACACTTTAAGCCCGATAGTTTTTTTGTGACCTTAGCCGCGATCGCCTCCAAGCCATAGTCGCCCACCAATGCCCACAAAATATGTTTCACATCCGTGCTGCCTTGGTACGGCGAACAGCTTTGTTGCGTTAAAAATCCATTGACTTGATCAAAATAAGCTGGATCCTCCGTCTTTGCGGTTTTGAGCCGTTCATCCACATGGCCAATCACACCCTGACAAGTACTGCAATGCGTCAACAACGGCAAACCCAACTGTTCAGCTAATGCAATATTTCGAGCATTAACCGTGTCTTCTAAAAGCTGTGAATCTTCCTTAAAGGTGCCGGATCCGCAACAAGATGCTTTTTTAAGCTCAATAAGATCAATATCTAATGCCCGAGTCAATGCTTTGGTTGATTGATCCAATTCACGACAGGCTCCCTGAGCGACGCAGCCGGGAAAATAGGCATACTGAAGTTTTTGGGTTACAGAACGTTTTTGGGTTGCAGATAAAACAGTCATGGCAATGCTCAAGAAGTCGATGGGCTAGAATGGGAGATTATGTTAGCTAATTCAATTGAAACTCAGAAACGCTGTACATAGTGCATTCGTTGTGACCATTGTCCACCCGTGAATAAATTCCGGGCTAATAGCGAAAACCTGTTTCAACAGGTTAAAGACCTGCGCTGATTGACGTTCAGTCCGTTAAAACGGACTTTCGCTATCAGGCTGGGATTTTAATCCCAGTGAGTCTAAAACGAAGCGACAGGTTCAGCAACAGAATCTTTGAACACACGTAAATTTAGAGTTCCATTCTTCAATGGTAGGCTAGACAAGCAAATTTTCTAGTTTATTTAAGTCTGCACGACTCCCTTGTCATGATGCCATCCCCTACTCCCTTTCCCTTGGGCCTCGCCATTCATACTAGTAGTCCCGATTTGGGGCTGGCGATCGGGCGTGATGGCAGTCCTCGGGTGCAGGTTTGGGACTTAGGCCGTGACTTGTCGGCGTTGCTACTTTTGAAATTGGCTGATTTTTTAGACGATGTGGCCTGGGAATCGCTTGACTATATTGCCGTGGCCCACGGACCGGGTAGTTTCACCGGAACTCGTATGGGTGTCGTCACGGCTCGGACTTTGGCACAGCAGCTTAATATTCCACTATTTGGGATTTCGAGTTTGGCCGCGATCGCCGCAACCCAGGAGAAAACCTGTGCCATTCAGATGTTAGCTCAACGTGGAGAATTTCATGTTGGAGTGTATCACCCCGGCGATCGACTGCCTGTAACCACCATAGGAGAGGCTACGATCGATCGGGTGATGAGCCTAGAACATTGGAATGCGGAACTTGAGAACTTTGAGGCTAAACTCATGGTAATCGAGGCGATCGTTCACCAAGGCCAATATGTTGAGCAGATTCTATCCCTAGCTCAAGGGGCATACTTAGCAGGCGATCGGACCAATTGGTCTACAATTTTGCCGACTTACGGCCAGCATCCAGTGCCGACAATTCCTTAAATAAAATTAAGAAATATTCAGAGCTAAGAGGCATTTGGTAAATATTGATTTGACTCAATATAAGCGATCGGGCGGGATCGGGGACCTAAATAGAGACCATTAACTTCAACGGAGGTCGCCCCTTCCACTTGAAGACTGAGGGTAATAA
The DNA here is from genome assembly GCA_026786325.1 of Alkalinema sp. CAN_BIN05. GTDB lineage: Bacteria > Cyanobacteriota > Cyanobacteriia > Leptolyngbyales > Leptolyngbyaceae > JAAFJU01. The sequence goes on from JAJAYH010000463.1 coordinate 3,086, forward strand.
TTTTCTGAGCCATCTCTTCCGTCACCCAAGGTCCAATGACCACCACCACTCGGCCACGCTGGGAAATCCGAAGAGCCTCCACAGAATTCGTCAACTGCTCCGACAGAAGAAGCCTGACTCTCGAAGCGAGTCCATCATGGTCGTATTCACCATTAATTCCGATCCGTTCAGGCGGAATAGCCCGACACTCAACTATCTTCGGTTCAAGATTGGCACTATTTATATTGCCAGAAATGTTGCCAGAAATATTGTGTAAACCCCGATGCACTCTTAATTCCATAATTCTTATTTTCTTTTCGTTAATGGTTCAAAAGATCGAATTGATCACATCTTCAATTAAATCGATCCCCGATTTGTTCGACCATCCTCCTAAAGATAGAAGATATTTTTATCCTGACAACTTAAGGAATAGATTAGACGTAAAAATAGGTCGATCGCCCCTTGACCGATCGATTTCTCATAATTATTTTTCATAAAAAATAGCGCCAAACACACAAAATGTTAGCGCTTACTTTCTTTTGTATTCAAGTTAAGTTGAATTTTTAGGTTATCGTAGAATTAATGCGTCTACCTTAATCTTCGTGATCTTCAAAGGGATCGTTCAATTCTTTTGCGGGTGGGCCAAACGCCGTATAAATCGCGTATCCGGCCAACCCGACAAGGGATGCACAGATTGAAATGTTAAGAGCCATTGCAGCTTCCATATTTATTCTCGAATTATGAGGATCTTTCCCCTATAATGTAACGCAGATTTAACAATTTCTGTCGAGACTATACGAGTAGGTAAGTTATGGCACAGCGAACTCGTCTTGGAGACATTCTCCGTCCTTTGAATTCAGAATACGGAAAAGTCGTCCCTGGTTGGGGTACGACGGTCGTTATGGGTGTCTTTATGGCCCTGTTTCTTGTTTTTCTGCTGATTATTTTGCAGATTTACAACAATTCTCTACTGCTGGATGATTTTTCAGTGGGTTGGAAGAGTTTGGGAAACTAGGATGAATTGGTCCGTTTTGGATCTGAGGCGGTGCTTTGGATCCAGAATTTGCCCGATCGTACTAGCATTACTTCTTTTCAGTTTAGACCCTGGCTATGCTGGGGTTTTTTGCTGTTAAAGTTAGAGGAAAAGCATCGTTTTAGTGGAGGCGCGTGGCGTATGAATGTGTTTGGGATTGGGTTGCCGGAGATGGCGCTAATTTTTGTATTAGCACTGTTAGTATTTGGTCCAAAGAAACTGCCCGAAATCGGGAAGAGTGTAGGAAAGGCACTGCGCGGGTTTCAGGAAGCATCTAATGAATTTCAAAATGAGTTCAAAAAGGAGGCCGAGGTACTAGAAACGGCATTTTCTCAAACGACCTCTCAATCAATGACGGCCAAACTTGAGGAGACACCTCCCCAACAGCCCAGTCTATCTGCCGCTGCCGATGATGAGCTTGCGGTGAAGAGTGCAGAGGTAACAGTGATTGAACC